>JAJFTU010000395.1 GCA_021372775.1 bacterium
CGCCTTCTTCGCGGCCGGCGACTTCGCCATGGCCAAGACGATCTTCGCCCGCGCCGTCGAGGCCGACCCGTGGAACCGCCAGGCGGCGCGGTTTCTCGCCGACGCGGAGCGCAAGCTCGGCAACGCGGACGAGGCGCTGCACGCCGATGCCTTGGCCTTGCTGGGCAACCCGACGCTGGAACACGCGTGGGCGCGTCTGCGCGACGACGCGTCGGCCGCGGGGCGCGACTGCCTGCGGCGGCGCGCGCGGTTGCCGGAGGTGAAGAAGAGCGCGGCGCAGAATGGCGGGAAGACCACCGTCTCGGTCGACCTCCCCTTCGCGATGGGGAACGCGGGGGAGGAGGGAGACGGGGCGCTCTTCTTCGCCTATGCGCTGGGCATGGGGTCGGCGGTCGCCGACGCGGACAAGGCGGCGAGCGGCGAGACGACGAAGGTCGGCACGCCGGCGACGCCGCTCGAGATCAAGCGCGCGAACGTCCTCTTCGTCCTCAAGGCGATGAATGCGAAGCCGAAAGCCAACGCGCCGTTCTGGTCGTTGATGCAGCGCGCCGAGAAGGCGGGCTACCTCGACGAGGCGATCTTCCTCCACATGTTGGGCGAGGATCTCGTTCCCGAATACAAGGCGTTCCGCGAGCGGTCGCGCGACCGGCTCATGGCCTACCTCCTCACGGTCGTCTTCCCGGCCCGATCCGCCCCCGCAGGCGCGAAGCCCTGACCCGTTCGCCGGCTGGGCGCGGGGATCACGACGTCGGAACAGAGGCGCCGGCGCCGCGTGTCCCGCAGCGAGAACGCAACTCGTCTGTTGGGTTAGTTTTCCAGTGGCGACAAAAGATTTGCAGCATACGATCCTGTGTATGGGCGCGGAACGTCACAACGCCGCCGAGACCGCCGCGCGCGCCGACCGCGAGAAGACGCTCGTCGCCGCGTCGTCCTTGGCCGCCGCCGTGCTGCTCACCGGCACGAAGCTCGGCGTCGGCCTCTGGACGAACAGCCTCGGGATCCTCTCCGAAGCCGCGCACTCGGCGCTCGACCTCGCCGCCGCGGGGATGACCCTCTGGGCGGTGCGCGCCGCGGCGCGGCCCGCGGACCGCCGCCACGCCTACGGGCACGGGAAGTTCGAGAACCTCTCCGCGCTGTTCGAGACGCTGCTCCTCTTGGCGACGTGCGTCTGGATCTTCTCCGAGGCGATCCAGCGGCTCGCGTCCGGAGGCGCGCACGTTCAGGCCAACGTCTGGGCCTTCGCGACCGTGCTTCTCTCGATCGGCGTCGACCTCTCCCGCTCCCGGGCGCTCGCCCGCGCCGCGCGGCGCCACAAGAGCCAAGCGCTCGAGGCGGACGCGCTCCACTTCTCGACCGACGTCTGGTCGTCGGCGGTCGTGCTCCTCGGACTGTTCGCCGTCGTCGCAGCGCCGCGCCTCGGCGCGCCGTGGCTCGAGAGCGCCGACGCCGTCGCCGCGCTCGGCGTGGCGCTGATCGTCGTCTGGGTCAGCGTCCGCCTCGGGCGCAAGGCGATCGACGACCTCGTGGACGCCACGCCGCCGCGCGTCGCGCAGAAGATCGCGGAGCTGCTGCGCGACGTACCGAACGCGGTCGCGGTGCGCCGCGTCCGCGTGCGCCGAAGCGGTCCGGTCCTCTTCGTGGACCTCACGCTGGTGGCCCCGGCCGACGTGCCGCTCTCCCTGGCCCACGCCGCGGCCGACGTCGCCGAGGCCCGCGTGCGCGCGGCCTACGCGAACGCCGACGTCGTCGTCCACGTCGAGCCCGACGTCGAACTCCCGGACGATCCCCGCTGATCGGGCGCGCCGCGACGATCGTCAAACCAACGGCGGCTTGACGCGAACCTCGCGCCGCCTCGCCGTTCAACGCCCAAAAAGCAACGTTGCGCGATGTCTTCGTCGGGAGGCAGGCGCGGAGGAACCTTGCGCGGTCCTGCGATCGTCGGGACGCGCCAGCCTCCCCTACACGTCGCCGCGAGGAAGGGCCGGCGAGTCGGAAACGGCCCCCGACGCGATGCGCCGGGGGCCGCCTCGAGACCGCAGAGGACGCGCCGTCAGTCCCAGCCGCAGGCGCGACCCTTGTTCTGTTCGTCGAGCCACTTCTTCAGCGGCGCGAAGTAGTCGAGGACCGCCGAAGCGTCCATCTTGTCGGAGCCGGTCATCGCCTTGAGCGCTTCCGGCCAAGGCTTCGACTGCCCCATCTCCATCATCGCGTTGAGCCGCTCCCCCGCCGCCTTGCTGCCGTAGATCGTGCGGCGGTGCAGCGGTCCGGTCTGCCCGGCCGCCTCGGAGAGCGCGCGGTGGAACTGGAACTGGAGCAGGTGGGCGAGGAAGTACCGCGCGTACGGCACGTTCGCCGCGACGTGGTACTTGGCGCCCGGATCGAAGTCCTTCTCGCTCCGCGCGACCGGCGGCGCGATCCCCTGGTACTTGCGCGCCAAGTCCCACCACGCCTGATTGTAGTGGTCGGGGGTCACCTTCCCCGAGAAGACCTGCCAGCGCCACTGGTCGACCATCAGGCCGAACGGCAGGAAGGAGACCTTCTCCAGCGCCCGCCGCAGCAGCAGGTCGACGTCGTTGGCGTCCTTCGGCTCGCTCGGCAGGAAGCCGATCTTGGCGAGGTAGGCCGGGGTGATCGAGAGGGCCAGCGTGTCGCCGAGCGCCTCGTGGAAGCCGTCGTTCGCGCTGTCGCGGAACAGCGGCGTCTGGTTCTTGTAGGCCCGCTGGTAGTAGTTGTGCCCCAGTTCGTGGTGGACCGTGACGAAGTCCTCGCCGTCCGTCTTGATGCACATCTTGAGGCGGATGTCGTCGAGGTAGTCGACGTCCCAGGCGCTGGCGTGGCAGACGACCTCGCGGTCGCGCGGCTTGACCAGCATCGACCGCTCCCAGAACGTCTCCGGCAGCGCGGGAAGGCCGAGCGACATGAAGAACCGCTCGCCCGTGCGGACCATCTCCTTCGCGTCCATCTTCCGCCCCTGGACGAGCGCGGTCAGGTCCACCGTGCTCCCCTGCTGCGGCGGCTTCACGAGGTCGTAGACGTTCTCCCAGCTCTGGGCCCACATGTTGCCCAGCAGGTGCGCGGGGATCGGCTTGCCGTCCGGCACGAGCTCCTTGCCGTACTTCTCCTGCAGCTTGCCGCGCACGTAGCAGTGGAGCGCGGTGTAGAGCGGCTGCACCTGGCCCCACAGCCGGTCCACCTCGGCGGAGAACTCGTCGGGCGACATGTCGTACTTCGAGCGCCAGAGCGCGCCGGTGTCGGCGAAGCCGAGGTCGCGCGCCCCTTGGTTCGAGAGCTCGACGAAGCGCTTGTAGCGGTCGCGCATCGGCGGGCTGATCGTGCGCCACCCCTCCCAGGCGTCGAGCAGCTGCTTCGGGTCGCGGCTCGAGGCCATGATCTCCTCGAGCTGGCCGAGGTCGTAGCAGACGCCCGGCTTGGGGCAGTACTTCCCCTTGCCGTAGTCGCTCTGCATCGAGGTGACGATCCGCGTCTCCTCCTCGCGCAGCCGCGGCGAGTTCGGCGCGGGCATCACGAGCGAGAGCTTGAGCAGCTTCAGCTTGCGCGCGACGTCGGGCGGCAGCTTCATCCCGTCGAAGCGGGTCGCCGCCTGGGCCATCGCCGTCGTCTCGGCGATGATCGCCTCGTTGGCCTGCGCGGAGAGGATCTCCGTGTCGTCGGTGATGTAGGTGTTGTTGACCCAGTCGGCGCGCTGCCCGCGCACCCAGAGGTCGAGCAGACGCGCCTCGGCCTGCGCGACGAAGCGCTTCGCTTCGTCCACGGTCGGGGCCGGCTTCGCGGCATCGGCCATCGCGGATCCTCCCGCGGCGAGCGCGGCGACGAGCGGCAGGGCCGCGAAGGCGGCCCGGACGATCCAAGAACGGCGCGGCATACGTCCTCCCACCGGCTTCGCCGGTCAGCCCATGCAGGTGCAGACGAGGTTGCGGTCGCCGGCGACGTTGTCCACGCGGCCGACGTAGGGCCAGAACTTGCGTTCCTTGGTGAACTGGGTCGGGAAGGCGGCGCGCTCGCGGCTGTAGGGGTGCTTCCAGTCGTCGGCCGCGCAGACGGCCGCGGTGTGCGGCGCGTTCTTCAGCAGGTTGTCCGCCCGGTCGGCCTTCCCTTCCTCGATCTCGCGGATCTCCTCGCGGATCATCACCATCGCCTCGACGAAGCGGTCGAGCTCCTCCTTCGACTCGCTCTCCGTCGGCTCGATCATCAGCGAGTCGTGGACCGGCCAGGACATCGTCGGGGCGTGGAAGCCGTAGTCCATCAGCCGCTTGGCGATGTCGTCGGCCTCGATCCCCGCCGCCTGCTTGACCGGCTTGAGGTCGATGATGCACTCGTGCGCCACGCGCCCGTTCTTCCCCGTGTAGACGATCGGGAAGTGCGGCGCGAGCTTCACGGCGAGGTAGTTGGCGTTGAGGATCGCCGTCTTCGTCGCCTTCTCCAGCCCCTTCGTCCCCATCATCGCGATGTAGGCGTAGGGGATCGGCAGGACGCCCGCGCTGCCCATCGGGCCGGAGGCGACGGCGCCGATGCCGCGCTCGCCGCCGGTCGGCACGACCGGGTGCTTGGGGAGGAACGGCGCGAGGTGCTTGGCGACGCAGATCGGGCCGACGCCCGGGCCGCCGCCGCCGTGGGGGATCGAGAAGGTCTTGTGCAGGTTGAGGTGGCAGAGGTCGCCGCCGAAGTCGGCCGGCCGGCAGAGGCCGACGAGCGCGTTCATGTTCGCGCCGTCCACGTAGACCTGGCCGCCGTTGTCGTGGACGATCTTGCAGATCGTCTTGATCCCCTCCTCGAAGACGCCGTGCGTCGAGGGGTAGGTGACCATCAGCGCGGCCAGCGTGTCGCGGTGCGCCTCGGCCTTCGCCTTGAGGTCGTCGACGTCGATGTCGCCCCGCTCGTTGCACTTGACCGGCACGACCTCCATCCCGGCGAGCGCGGCGCTGGCCGGGTTCGTGCCGTGCGCCGACTCGGGGATGATGCAGACCCTGCGCCGCGCGTCGCCGCGCGAGTGGTGGTAGGCGCGGATCACCTGCAGCCCCGTGTACTCGCCCGCCGCGCCGGAGTTCGGCATCAGCGTGGCGGCGTGGAAGCCGGTGATCGTCGTCAGCCAGCGGGTCAGCTCGGCGGCCAGCTCCTGGTAGCCGGCGGCCTGCTCGGCCGGGGCGAACGGGTGGAGCTTCGCGAACTCCGGCCAGGTGATGGCGAACATCTCGGCCGCGCCGTTCAGCTTCATCGTGCAGGAGCCGAGCGGCGTCATCGCCTGCGCCAGCGACAGGTCGCGCGACTCGAGCGACTTGATGTAGCGCATCAGCTCCATTTCGCAGTGGTAGCGGTTGAAGACCTTCTCCTGCAGGAACGGCGTCCCGCGGCGCAGTCCGGCGGGGAACTCGGCCGCGGCGCTCGCGGCGAGCGCTTCCCAGTCGAGCTTCGTCGGCCCGCCGAAGACCTCGTAGAGGTCCTGCAGGTCGGCGGCCGTCGTCGCCTCGTCGAGCGCGACGCCGAGCGCGCCGTCCTCGAACACGCGCAGGTTGATCTTCTTGCCGGCGGCCGCCTCGAGCACCTCGCTCGTCGGGCGCGGGCCGGGGACGACGCGCAGCGCGTCGAAGACGACGCCGTCGCCGACGCCGCAGCCGAGGCCGCGCAGCGCGCCGCGCAGCGTCTCGGCGAGCAGGTGCACGCGGCCGGCGATCTTCTTGAGCCCCTCCGGCCCGTGGTAGACGGCGTACATCGAGGCCATCACGGCCAGCAGCACCTGCGCCGTGCAGATGTTGCTCGTCGCCTTCTCGCGGCGGATGTGCTGCTCGCGCGTCTGCAGCGCGAGGCGCAGCGCCGGCTTCCCCTGCGCGTCGCGGGAGACGCCGATGATCCGGCCGGGGATCTGGCGCTTGAACTCCTCGCGCGCCGCCATGTAGCCGGCGTGCGGGCCGCCGTAGCTGAGCGGCACGCCGAAGCGCTGGCTGGAGCCGACGGCGACGTCGGCGCCGATCTCGCCCGGCGACTTGAGCAGCGTCAGCGCCAGCAGGTCGGCGGCGACGACGACCGCGCACTTCGCGGCGTGGGCCTTGGCGACGAACGGCGCGTAGTCGAGCACCGCGCCGCAGGTCGCGGGGTACTCGACGAGGGCGCCGAACGTCGGGCGCGAGAAGTCCCACGTCTCGTGGTTCCCGACGACGACCTCGATCTCCAGCGGCAGGGCGCGCGTCTTGACGACGGCGATCGTCTGCGGGTGGCAGCGCTCGGAGACGAAGAAGACGGCGGAGTGGTCCTTGTTGGCCCCGGCGCGGCGGCAGAGGGTCATCGCCTCGGCGGCGGCGGTTCCTTCGTCGAGCATCGAGGCGTTGGCGATCGGCAGGCCGGTGAGGTCGGCGATCATCGTCTGGAAGTTGAGCAGCGCCTCGAGCCGCCCCTGCGAGATCTCCGCCTGATACGGCGTGTACTGCGTGTACCAGCCGGGGTTCTCGAGCACGTAGCGGACGATCGGCGCCGGGGTGACGCAGTCGCTGTAGCCCGTGCCGATGAAGGAGCGCCAGATCTGGTTCCGCGCGGCGAGTTCGCGCAGGCGCGCGACGGCGGCGGACTCCGACAGCGGCGCGGGGAGCGCGAGCGGCGAGGCGGCGCGGATCCCCGCGGGGACCGTCTGGGCGATCAGCTCGTCCAGGGAGGCGACGCCGAGTTCCGCCAGCATCGCGGCGACGTCCGCGTCGCGCGGGCCGACGTGGCGGTCGGCGAAGTGGTCGGGATGGTCCAAGAGGTGCTCGTTGCGCGTCGGCATGGGAAGACCTCGCATGGTGCGTCGGGAGGGCGGCCGCGGGGGATACGGCCGCGCTTCGACGGGGATTGGTCCGAAGAGAGGGGCCGCGTGCGGTCCCGGGGGCGATTAGGTTAGACCGCCCCGCCGACGCCCGGCAACCCGCGGGGCCGGGGTCGGCGGACGACGCCGCGGGCGGTCAGGAGGGGCGGACGGCGCGGCGGTGGCGGTTGATCCAGGCGCAGGCCGCGGTCTCGGTCCAGCGGCGGCGAAGGTCCAGCTCGAGGCCGCGCATCCGGCCGAAGGCGGCCGCGGCGCCCGGCACGACCGCGAGCAGCATCGCCGCGCGGGCCTTGAAGTAGAGCGGATCGGCGGCGATCGCGCGGCGGAGCTCCGCCCGGGCCTCGCCGGGCACGACCGGCCCCCCGTCCCGGAGGAAGAGCTCGCGGGCAAGACGGACCCGCTGCTTGGCCGCCGCGCGGCGAAGCAGCGCCCGGTTCTCCCGCGCGAACCGCGTCTGCGTCCGCTCCAGCTTCTCCAGCAGGGCGAGCCAGCAGCGCGCGTTGACCAGCACGTCGCGGCTGATGTTGCCCGGGTGCTGCCGGTAGAGCATCAACGGGCGCGGCAGGTGGCGCATCGGCGCCGCGCAGGACAGGCGCAGCCAGAGGTCGCAGTCCTCGCCGCTCCGCAGCGTCTCGTCGTACCCGCCGACGGCGAGGAACAGCTCGCGCCGGATGACCGGGTTGATGATCGTCCCGACGTCGCCCTGCAGCAGCGTCCGCGTCGTGTAGACCGGGCCCGGGGATTTCTTCCCCACGAGGCGGCGGGTCGGCCGCCCGTCGGCGTGCATCGTCTGGAAGGCCGGCGCGACGAGCCCCACCTCGGGGCGCTCGTCGAAGACCGCGACGATCTCCTCGAGGTAGGTCCGCCGCCAGAGGTCGTCGGAGTCGAGGAACGCGAGCAGTTCCCCGCGCGCCGCGCGGACGCCGTTGTTGCGGGCCGCCGACGGGCCGCGGTTGGCCTGGCGCAGCACCCGCGCGCCCCGCCGTTCCCACTCCGCGAGGACGAGCGGCGTCCCGTCGGTCGAGCCGTCGTCCACGACGACGATCTCGAAGTCGCGGAACGTCTGCGCCGCGACGGACCGGAGCGCCGCGTCGAGAAGTTCGGCCCTGTTGTAGCAAGGAACGACGACGCTGACCCTGGGTGGCGTCGCGCTGTCGCCGATGGACTCGGTCATGGTCGCGCCTTTCAAGAGTGCGCAGGCGGTTGCCGACTCTCGGCGCAGGCGCGCCTCCCGGGCAGGAGGCCGCGCAATGGTCCGAAGTCTACCGCTTCTTTTCCGCGGCGGCAGGCTTCGCCGCCGAGGCGGCCTTGCCCTTCGCGGCGGGCTTCGTCGCGACGGGAGCCGCCTTCTTGCTCCGCCGACGGCGCGGCCGCGGGGCCGCCGCGGACGATTCCGTCGCGGCCGCGCCGCTGTTGGCGTAGAGGCTCGCGAAACGAGACGCGCGCATCGGGTCGGGGGTTGACGGCGTCGGACCAAAAGGCGACGGAGAAATCGGCGGGACGACGACGACGTCCTCGGGCGCGAGGAGGGCGACGGCGAGCGGCGGGGCGAGCGGGCCGGGAGGCGGGAACTCGGCCGGGGCGGCCGCGCCGCGGCGGCCGCGGCGGGCGGGCGCGGGAGCGGGGACGGCGGCATAGGACGGAGCGGTCGCGCCGGCGGGCGACGCGCCTTGCGGTGCCGACGCGGGCGGAGCTCCCTGCTGCGCGCCGGCGGGCGAAGTGCCTTGCGGCGCCGACGCGGGCGGCGCGTCCGGCGGGGCGGAAACGGCCGGCGCCGCGGCCCGCAGCGCCTGGATCCGATCCGCCGAGAGCGGCCTGGTCAGCGGCCCGTCGCCGACGATCGTCACCTTGGCCCGGGCCGGCAGATTGTCGTAGACCTCGCGGACGTCGCCGTTGAACATCGCGATGCAGCCCGCGGTCCAGTCGAAGTACATCGAGTAGGCGCGCGGATCGGCGTCCCCGGCCCGCAGCCCGGCGCGGCGCGCCGGCGCGCGGCGGTACTGGCGGGTCAGCGACCCCTGCTGCCCGTGGATCAGCAGCAGCCCGCCCAGCTTCGTGTCCTGCGGCGGGCAGGCACCCATGTCGATCGCCGCGGCGATCTCGTCGAACTGCGCCTGCGTCAGCCGGCCCGAGGCGAGGCCGCGCGCGGCGTCCTCGCGGTTGGGGTAGCTCAGCCAGAGGCCGCGGTAGTACTTCGACGGCTCGCGGTCGCAGACGTAGTACTCCCCTTCCGGCGTCCGCTGGTCGGCGCGGTGTTCCTTCGTCCCGCGCGAGCGCTGGCTGAGCTGGATGCGGTACGCCTTGACCATCGTCGAGCCGACCCAGAGCTCGGCGCGGCGCAGGTCCTTGACGACGAGCAGCCGGGCTCCGGCCAGTCGCCCTTCGAGGTCGCGCGGCAGGCGGAGCTCCGCCGCGAGGTCCTCGAGCGGGCGCTCCGGCCCGTAGTCGGCCGCCCGGTAGTAGGAGTAGGTCAGTCCCCACGGTCCGATGCCGTAGGCCTTGTGGTCGTCGGCCGCGGCGGGGGCCGCGGCAAAGAGGAAAGAGGCGGCGGCGCCGAGCGCGGCGGCCCCTTTGAGCAGATTCATCGGTTTGATCCTTGCGCGGAACATGCAGGCGCGCGGCGGGACGGATCTTACGCCGCGCGCGACGCGGGCGCCGTATTCTGCGGCCATGGACACCATGTCGCGCCTCGCGCTCCTCGTCGCCGCGCTCGCCGCGGCCCTCGTCCCCGCCTCCGCGCAGGCCGTTCCGGCCGCGCCCGCCGCGCCGCCGCGGCCGCGCGTCGCGATCCTCGCCACCGGCGGGACGATCGCCGGCAGCGGCGCGAGCAGCACGACGACCGTCGGCTACAAGGCCGCGACCGCCCCGGTCGAGCAGCTCGTCGCCGCCCTCCCCGAGCTGCGGGAGGCGGCCGACGTCCGCGCCGAGCAGGTCTTCCAGCTCGCGAGCGAGAACATAACGCCCGCCCACTGGCTCGCGCTCGCGCGCCGCGCCGGCGAACTGCTCGCGCGCCCGGACGTGGACGGCGTCGTGGTGACCCACGGCACCGACACGCTCGAGGAGACGGCCTACTTCCTCGACCTCGTCCTCAAGAGCGAGAAGCCGGTCGTGCTCGTCGGCGCGATGCGCCCGCCGACGGCCCTCTCCGCCGACGGTCCGCTCAACCTGTACAACGCCGTGCGGCTCGCCGGGGTTCCCGAGGCGCGGGGCCGCGGCGTCCTCGTCTG
This sequence comes from bacterium, assembly GCA_021372775.1. Lineage (NCBI taxonomy): Bacteria > bacterium. The sequence goes on from JAJFTU010000395.1 coordinate 10,039, forward strand.
CCTCAACGACGAGATCAACGCCGCGCGCGACGCGACGAAGACCAACCGCGGCACGCTCGGGACGTTCCGCGCGCCGGAGCTCGGCTTCCTCGGCTACATGGTCGGGGGGAAGCCGGTCTTCCTGCGCGCGACCGCGCGGCGGCACACCACGAACTCGGAGTTCGACGTCGCGGGGCTCGACGCCCTGCCGCGGGTCGAGATCGTGACCGCCTACGCCGGCGCGGGGCGCTGGGCGGTCGACGCCGCGATCGCGGCCGGCGCGAAGGGGATCGTCTTCGCCGGCGTCGGAAACGGCAGCGTGCCGCTCGACGCGCGCCCGGCGCTCGCCGAAGCGCGGCGCCGCGGGATCGTCGTCGTCCGCTCGTCGCGCGTCCCCGAAGGGGTCGTCGCGCGCAACGGCGAGGTGGACGACGACGCCTTCGACTTCGTCGCCAGCGGGGCGCTCTCGCCGCAGAAGGCGCGCGTGCTGCTGACGCTCGCGCTGACCAAGACGACCGACGCGCGCGAGGTGCAGCGGATCTTCGACGAGTACTGACGCCGCGAGAAGGAACGCCGGACGGGGCGCGAGGCCGCCGCGCGCCGGGCCCGGAAAGAGAAAACGCGGGACGGACCAAGAGGCCCGCCCCGCGCCGGCGAAAAAGAGAATAGGGGGGAGGAAGACTTCTACTTCTTCGCCTTGTGGACCACCACTTGGTGGACCAACATCGCGTCGCCGGACTTGGTGTACTTCACGGTCACCGAGTCGCCGGCCTTCAGGTCTTCGAGCTTCGCGGGCTTGCCGCCGACGACGATCTTCGCGCCGGCGTCCACGGTCAGCGTGACTTCCTTCGCCTGGCCCTTCACGCTCTCCTTGACCACGAGCGTCTGGCCGTTCACCGAGACGACCTCGGCGACCATGTGCGAGGCCTTGTCGTGCTTCGCCGGGGCGGTCGCCGCCGGCTTCGCCGGAGCGGCCGGCTTCGGCTGGTCCGCGGCGAACGCCGCGCCGGCCAGGCCGAGGCCGAGAAGGGACGCAACGCCGAACATCGCGAGCTTGCTCATCGGTCCAATCCTCCATGCGCGGCGGGATTCGCCGCCGTGCACGGAGGACTAGAGCAAGCCGCTTGCCACCTCGGCCACGCGGCCGCCCCGCCGTGGGCAAATGCCGCGCCGACAGTCAGTTCCGCCTCGATCCGCGCCCCGCGGAGGCCGGGCGGCCGGCCGCACTCAGGCCGGTTCGTCCTCGTCCGGTTCACCATCTGGGGCAAGGGGCGCCCCAAATGGTGCAGGGGACGGCACGCCGAACTTCTCCATCCGGTACTGCAGCGTGCGGCGGGTCAGGCCGAGCAGGCGCGCGGCGCCGGAGACGGTGCCGGCCTTGGCCAGCGCGGCGACGATCAGCCCGCGCTCGAGCTCCTCGAAGCGGATCCCCTCGTCCGGGAGCGTGAACCCCGGAACCGTCGGATCGGGCGGGCGGCGGATCTCCTGCGGCAGGTCGCCGAGCGTGATCTCGTCCCCCTCGGCGAGGAGCGCGGCCCGCTCGACGACCGACTCGAGCTGCCGCACGTTCCCCGGCCAGTCGTAGCGCACGAGCGCCGCCAGCGCGTCGTCGGCGAGGCGCGGCGCGCGTCCGGCCTCCGCGGCGCGGCGGCCGAGGAAGTGCCGGACGAGCAGCGGGACGTCGGTCCGGCGCTCGCGCAGCGCGGGGAGGGCGATCGTCACCACGTTGAGCCGGTAGAAGAGGTCCTCGCGGAAGCGCCCTTCGGCGATCAGCCGCGCCAGGTCGCGGTTCGTCGCGGCGACGATCCGCACGTCGACCGAGACGACGGCGTCGCCGCCGAGGCGCCGGATCTCCCCCTCCTGCAGCGCGCGCAGCAGCTTCGCCTGCGTGAGCGGCGAGAGGTCGCCGACCTCGTCGAGGAAAAGGGTCGAGCCGTGGGCCTGCTCGAAGAGGCCGATCTTGCGCGCCTCGGCGCCGGTGAACGCCCCCTTCTCGTGGCCGAACAGCTCGCTCTCCAGCAGCGTCTCCGGCAGCGCGGCGCAGTTGAGCGCCAGCATCTCGCGCCCGCGGCGCGGCGAGGCGTAGTGGATCGCGCGGGCGACGAGCTCCTTGCCGGTCCCCGACTCGCCGACGATCAGCACGCTCGCGCCGCTCGGCGCGACCTTCGCCACGAGGCGCGCGACGTCCTGCATCGAGCCGTGCTCGCCGACGATGTTCGGCAGCGCGAAGCGGTCGGCCAGCTGCTGCTTCAGCGCGGCGTTCTCCCGCACGAGGCGCGTCTTCTCCAGCGCGCGGCGCACGGCGAGGACGACCGCCGCGCGCTCCAGCGGCTTCGTCAGGTAGTCGAAGGCGCCCTTCTTCATCGCCTCGACCGCGTTGTCGATCGTGCCGTGCGCGGTGACGAGGATCGTCCCCGTGCCGGGGGCGATGCGCGCCGTCTCCTCGAGCAGCCAGATGCCGTCCTTCCCCGGCAGCCGCAGGTCGGTCAGCAGCACGTCGGGCGCGGCGGCGCGGATCAGCGCGGCGGCGCGCTCGGCGCTCTCCGCGACGACGACCTCGTGCCCTTCCCGCTCGAGGACGAGCTGCAGGATCTCCCGCTGCCGCGGCTCGTCCTCGACGACGAGGACCCTTCCGCCGCACTGGCTCATCGACGCGCCTCCCACGGCAGCTCGACCACGAACGTCGCTCCTTCGCCGGGCGCCGACGACGCCCGCACCGCGCCCCCGTGCTCCTCGACGATCCGCTGCGCGATCGCCAGGCCGAGCCCGACGCCTCCTTCGCGCTTCGAGAAGTACGGCTCGAAGATCCGCTCGAGGTCCTCCGCGGCGATCCCGGCGCCGGTGTCGCGCACCTCGATCCGCGCCGCCTCGCCGAGCCGCGCGGCGCGCACCGTCACGCGGCCGCCCGGCGGCGTCGCCTGCAGCGCGTTCTGCAGCAGGTTGACGAGGCAGGCGCCGATCGCCAGCGGGTCGGCCTCGATCTCCGGCAGGCCGGGCTCGACCTCGGCGCGCAGATCGACGCCGCGCCGTTCCGCGTCCGCGGCGACGCGCCCGCGCGCCTCCTCGACGATCTCCTCCACCGCGCAGCGCCGCAACTCGAGGCGCGGCGGGCGGCCGTAGTCGAGGAACTCGCGCACGAGGCGGTCCACGCGGCGCAGCTCCTCCCGCGCGCCGCCGAGCAGCCGGCGGCACTCCGCGGCCGCGGCGGGGTCGGCGGGAACGTACGCCTCGGCGACGTGGTCCAGCGTGAGGCTGAGAAGGTTGAGCGGGTTCCGCACCTCGTGGGCCATCGCGCCCGCGAGTTGGCCGAGCGCGGAGAGTCGCTCCGCGCGGCGCAGGCGCGTCTCGAGTTCGCGCCGCTCGCGCAGCCGCTCGACCATCACGTTGAACGCGCCGACGAGCCGGCCGATCTCGTCGCGGCGGTCGGTCGGGACGGGGGCCGGGATCTCGCCGGCGCCGACGCCGCGCGCCGCCGCGGCGAGACGGTCGACGTCGCGCGTCATCCGCCGCGCGAGGACCGCCACGCCGACGAAGCCGAACGCGAAGACGGCGCCGAGCGCCGCGAGCCGCAGCATGAAGCCGCGGCGGATCACCGCCTCGTAGTTGTCGAGGACGAGGTTGAGCCGCACGTAGCCGCGCTTGACGTCGTCCACGACGATCGGGATGTCGAGTTCCTGCACGGTGCGGTCGGAGGCCTGGGCGGGGCCGCCGCCGAGGGTGCCGGTGATGATCAGCGGGCCGCGGCGCGGCGCGCCGAGGCGCGTCCCCACCTTGCTCTTGTCGGACGAGGCGACGACCTGCTTGTCGTTGCTCAGGATCGAGATTTCGTGCACGCCGCGGCGCGAGAGGCGCTGGACGTAGTCCTCGAGGAGCGTGTCGTCGCTCTCGCCGCCGGCGGTGAGCTGCTGGACGCTGATCTGCAGCGCCTTGGAGAGCGACTCGAGTTGGGCGCGCGTCTCGTCGAGCAGCGCCGCCTCCGAGCGCGCGCTGAGCACGATCGTCGCGCCGAGCATGAACAGCGTCATCGCCAGGACGATCGCGAGCAGCCGCGCGCCGATCGGGAATCCGCGTCCTGCCTTCATTCAGCCCTCCGCCTCCACACACACAACACACACAACACACACATTGTAGGGGAGGCTGGCGCGTCCCGACGATCGTCGCCGAGTTCAAGCCGCCTCCGCGCCTGCCTCCCGAGGTGATCGGCGCGAAACCCTGCCCTTGCCTTACGCCGCAGAACCGCGGAGATCGTCGACGTACGACCCGCGGACCTCGTCGACGTACGACCCGCGCGCCTCCCGGCACGCCCGTCGTTC
>JAJFTU010000396.1 GCA_021372775.1 bacterium
TCCAGCTTCGCGCTCTTCGGCACCGCCGCCTCGACGAGATGGGCGACCTCGGCGACCGTCCGCGAAAGGTCGAGCGACGCGCGCGCCCCGCCGCCGCGCCCGGCGAAGTCGAGCATCTGCCGCACGAGCAGCGCCGCGCGCTCCGCCGCCTGGCGCACCTGGATCAGCATCGGCCGCAGCGACGCGTCCTCCGGCAGGTCGCCGAGCGCCAGTTCGACGATGCCGAGGATCGGCTGGAGCAGGTTGTTGAAATCGTGGGCCACGCCCCCGGCCAGCACGCCCAGGCTCTCCAGACGTTGCGCGCGCTCCAACTGCCCCTGCAGCGAGCGCCGTTCTTCCTCGGCGCGCCGCGCGTCGGTGCGGTCGGCGGCGAGGACGATCGCGCCGACGACCTTCCCGTCGGCGCCGACCTCGGGGGTCACGTTGACGACGAAGTGGGCGGGCGCGCCGTGCGGAAGGAGGCGCTCGATCTCGAACTCCATCGCCTCGCCGGCGAAGGCGCGGTCGAGCCTCTTCTGGTTCTCTTCCCGCGCTCCGGGCGCGGCGAGCTCCTCCACCGGGACGCCGATCAGCCGCTTGCGGGGCCGGCCGAAGTACTCCTCGCAGCCGCGGTTGGCCCAGACGAGGCGTCGGTCGGCGCCGACGTAGGCGACGGCGGCGGGGAGCGCGTCCACGATCCGCAGCAGCTGCTGCTGGTAGGCGCGCAGTTCGTCGCGCGCTTGGCGCAGTTCGTCGGAACTCCGGGCGAGCCCCTCGTTGACGTCGCGCAGCGCCCGCAGCCCCCGCTTCCGCACGCCGAGCAGCCGCACCGTCCCCAGCCCCATCGCGGCGAAGAGCAGCGCCGCGGCGGCGCCGAGAATCCGCACGCCGTCGGCGCGGGGCGGGACCGGCCAGCCGCCGCGCGGCACGGCCCAGAGGCGCCAATGCGCCCCCGGGAGGGAGATGTCCAGCGCGACCGGATCGGCGGCGAGCAGCGCCGGATCGCCGCCGATCGCCTCGCCGGGGGCGCCGTTCGGCTCGATCCGCCGCAGGAAGAGCGAGAGCGGCGCGCCGGGGTCGTCGAAGTGGACGGCCCGCAGCACGGCGGGCACGCTCATCACCACGGCGAGGTGGCCCCAGTAGCGGCCGCTCGCCCGCTCGATGATCGGCACGCGCCCGACGAGGGCGGTGCCGCCCTGCACGAGGTGCACCGGGCCCGCGATACGCGGCGCGACCGTCCGTTCCACGGCGAGGACTTCTTCGCGCTGCTCCGGAATCTGCGCCAGGTCGCGCCCGATCGCCGCCAGGTTCCCCGCCCTCGGGAAGGCGTCCACGATCACCGTGCCGCGGACGAGCGCGATGTGCCGCACCTGATTCGGCGCGACGAGGACCTCTTCCGTCAGCCCCGCGAACTCGGCCGGATCGATGCCGCCGCGGCGCGCCACCTCGGCGCGGATCCCGGCCAGCAGATAGAGATTCTGTTCGACCGTCGTCTCGAGCCGCGCGCGGACGGCGCTGGCCTCGGCGACGACGCGCGCCCGATCCTCGGCGCGGCGCCGCGCCTCGGCGCTCCGCTCGACGACGACCGTCACGCCGACGGCGAAGATCGCCGGCGAGAGCGCCGCGGCGACGGCGAGGGCGCGGAGCGGCCGCCGCGAGCCTCCGCGGGCCGTCCTCGGCGTCTCCTCGCGCGGACCACCCCGCATCCTCGCCTCCTCCCCATCCGTCGGCGGGACGCGCCGCCGGGCCAAGGCGATTCTGCGGCGATTGTACAGACCTTTGCCTTCAATTCGGCGGGAGAAGATCGGCGCGACGAAAACGACGCCGTGCGGCGTCGAATGGCGCCCGCGCCCTCTTACTCGCCCCGCGCCGCGCGGCGGCAGACGACGGCGTAGCCCAGCGCGGCGACGGCGAACGCGCCGAGGTTGGCCAGCGCCAGCCCGTTCGCCCCGAGCGGGCCGACGAGGCAGACCGCCGCGCCGAGGAACAGCGCGCCGCGCGCCGTCGCGATCGCGAACTCCGCCCAGAGCCAGCCGCGGGCGAGCAGGCCGATGTAGAGCGCGCCGCCGAGCGCCTCGGCCAGCGCCGCGCCGAGGAGCAGCGCGGCGATGGTCGTCGCCCCCGCGTACTCCTTGCCGAAGAGGCGCAGCACGAGCGGCGCGGCGATCCAGAGCGCGCCGCCGATCGCCGCCGCCGCGGCCACGTTCGCGGCGACGGCGCCGCCGAGCGCGCGGCGGAAGCCGCGGCCGCCGCGCTCGGCCCGCGCCGCGCAGACGA
>JAJFTU010000397.1 GCA_021372775.1 bacterium
CCGCCCAACTCGAGCATCGTGATCGCGTGGACGACGCGCGCGCGCCCGCCCGCCGCCCCGCTTCCGGCGACGCCTTCGTCCGCGCCGCGCTCAGAGCGCGGGTCGCGCGGCGCCGCGCCGTTCAACGCCCCTCCGCCAGCGCGGCCGCAGCCGTCCGTCCTTCGATGATCGCCCGTACCATGGAGCTGTAGGTCCAGCCGCCGAAGCGGCCGATCGAGCGGATGCCGAGCGCGGCGAGGCGGCGCAGCGCCTCCTCGACGAGCGGCGTCCTGCGCGGATCGTGGATCACGTAGGCCGGGTTGATCGGCGCGACGTCGGCGGCGACGATCGACTCGCTTCCGTCGAGGATTCCCGCCGCCTCGAGCCCCGCGCGCGCCGCGGCGAGCAGCGTCTCCCGCGTCGGCGGCGCGCTCCCGGCGGCGAGCGGGAACTCGACCGAGATCGTTCCGTGCCCCGAAGGGGCGAGCGACGACGCGACGTTCGACGGGAAGCCGACGCGGTAGAACGGCGTCCGCGGATCGGGGAAGTAGATCCAGTGCAGGCCGCCGGCGAGCGCGGGGCGATCGACGCCGAGCGCCAGCTCGACGACCCCCGCCGCGCGCAGACCGGGAGCGAGGCGCGCCAGAGCCGCCGCCTCGGGGCTCCCGACGAGCGACCGCAGCAGCGCCGGCAGCGGCAGCGTCGAGACCAGCTTCTCGTACCGAATCTCGGCGCCGCCGGCGAGCCGCACGACGCGCGCCGCGACGTCCACTTCCTCGACCGCCGCGCCGCAGCGCAGCGCGTCGGCGACGCGCGCCGCGAACGTCGCGGGCAGCGCGCCGATGCCCCCTTCGCGCGGGTAGAAGAAGCTCGGGTTGTACCCCAGCCCCTTGACCTTCAGCCCGAGCGCGCCGCGCACGACCTCCTCGAGGCTCGGCCGCGGCACCGACCAGCCGACCCACTCCGCGGTCATCTCGTCCGGGGCGACGCCGTACAGCTTCGCGTTGTACGGGAGCAGGAACTCCTCGGCGATCCCCTCCCCGAACGTCTCGCGCGCCCACGCGCCGAACGGCCCCGCGCCCCCTTTCGGCGCCGCGGCGCGCGAGGCGGCGACGAAGTCGAGCAGGCAGCGGGCGACGACCTCCGCCGGCAGGCCGTGCAGGTTCGCTTGAAACGGGAAGTCGAGCAGCGCGCCGCGGGCGAAGATCTTCGCCCGGCGCTCGACGGCCATGAGGCGGTCGCCGAGCAGCGCCCCGACGAGGGCGATCGTCTCCTGATCGCGGAGATGGAGGTAGTGCCCGGTGTAGTCGAACGTGAACGGGCCGACCCGCCGCGAGCGGGCCAGGCCGCCCGGCTCGCTCTCCCGCTCGACGACGACCGCCGCGGCGCGCGGCGCGTACCGCCGCAGATGCAGCGCCGTGGAGAGACCGGCCAAGCCACCGCCCAGAACGACGATCATCGCGCCCCCGCGGCGAGCGCCGCACGCCGACGGGCGAGCCGCCGAAGCAGCCGCGCCGCGCCGCGCTCGAGCTCGCACTCCCAGAGAATTTCGACCTTGTAGCCCAGCTTGCGCAACTCCCTCGCCGCGGCGCGGTCCCGCGCCTGGTTGCGGTCCAGCTTGGCGCGCCAGAACCCGACGTTCGTCGAGGGCATCGTCGAGCGGGAGCAGCCGTGCCGGTGCCAGAAGCAGCCGTGGACGAAGACGGCGGTGCGGTAGCGCGGCAGGACGAGGTCCGGGCGTCCGGGAAGACGTTTGTCGCAGAGCCGGTAGCGGAAGCCGGCGGCGAAGACCTGTTGGCGGACGAAGAGCTCCGGCTTGGTGTCGCGCGAGCGCACGGCCTGCATGATCCGCCGGCGCGTCGCCCGATCGACGGTGTCCACCTAGCCGAACCGTCCGGTGATGTAGTCCTCGGTCCGCCGGTCCTTGGGCGAGAGGAACAGCTCCTCGCCCCGCGCCCACTCGACGAGCTCCCCCTGCAGGAAGAACCCGGCCCAGTCGGCGAGGCGCGAGGCCTGCTGCACGCTGCTCGGCACGATGACGATGGTGTACTTCGCCTTCAGCTCCTCGAGCGACTGCTCGACCTTGGCCGTCGAGATCGGGTCGAGCCCCGA
>JAJFTU010000398.1 GCA_021372775.1 bacterium
GGGTTCTCGCGCCGCGCGCTCGACGCCCTCTGCGCCTACGCCTGGCCGGGGAACGTCCGCGAGCTCCGCAACGTCGTCGAGCGGATCATGATCCTCGAGTCGCGCGACGTGCTGCACCTCGAGGACCTGCCGCCGGAGATCAGGTCCCACGCCGCGCCGCGCCCCGCGGCGGGCGAGGATGGGCCGCTGTTCATGTTGCCGGATCGGGGCGTCGTGCTGGAGCAGGTCGAGGAGTCGCTGGTCCGGCAGGCGCTGGAGCGGGCGAAGGGGAACCGCTCGCGCGCCGCGCGGCTCGTCGGGGTCAGCCGCGACGCGCTGCGCTACAAGATCCGCAAGTTCAAGCTGGCGGACGACTTCCCCGCGCCGAACGGCGGCGACTGACCGCGCCTCTTTCCGCGTCGCCTTTCGGCGACCCGCCGGATCGCGCGGCGGCGGGGCGGTCCCGGCCGGGCGACCGATCCCCGCACCCCTCGCGGGGCCTTTCAGCAGATTCTGGGCAGTGGATCGTCGGCGGGGAAGTCGAGCGGGCGGAGCACGCCGGTCGCGGCGCGCAGGACCACCGGCGCCGACGGGCGGCGCGGCGCGAGGCGGCCGCACGCCGCGGCCCCGCGGCCGTCCTCCATCGCGCCCCAGCGGGCCGCCAGCTCCTCGCCGCGCCCCTCCGGCACGACGGCGACGACGCGCCCTTCGCAGGCCAGCCGCCACGCTTCGAGCCCCAGCACGTCGGCCAGGCCGCGCGTCTCGGGACGCACCGGAATCCGCGCGTCGTCCAGCTCGACCGTCAGCCCGCACGACCCGGCGAGCTCGTGGGCGATCGCGAGCAGACCGCCGCGCGTCGGGTCGCGCATGAAGCGGACGCCGAAGCCGTCGCAGGCCGCGGCGGCGAGGGCGGAGACCGGCGCGCAGTCGGACTTCACGCCGCCCATCCCGCCGAGCTCCTCGCGCGCGGCGAAGATCGCGGCGCCGTGATCGCCGATCGGCCCGGAGACGACGAGCTCGTCCCCCGCGCGGCAACTCGTCGCGCCGGTCGGCGGCGCGTCGAGCAGCTCGCCGATTCCCGACGTCGAGAGGAACATCCCGCCCCCGGCGCGTCCGCGCTCGACGACCTTCGTGTCGCCGCAGACGACGAACACCTCGGCGCGCCGCGCCGCGGCGGCGACCGAGTCGAGCACCGCGCCGAGCGTCGCCAGCGGCACACCTTCCTCGAGGACCATCGTCAGCGAAAGGAAGCGCGGCCGCGCGCCGGAGACGGCGAGGTCGTTCACCGTGCCGTTGACGGCGAGCGAGCCGATGTCGCCGCCGGGGAAGAAGATCGGATCGACGGCGAAGGCGTCGGCGGTGAAGGCGAGGCGCGCGCCGTCGAGGGCGAGCCGCGCCGCGTCGTCGAGCGGGTCGAGCCAGGCGTTCGACAGGCGCGGACGCACGATCTCCTCGATCAACTCCCGTTGCCGCCGTCCGCCGCCGCCGTGCGCCAGCGTGACCACCGCGTCCGCGTCGTTCGTCGCTCCGCCCATGCCGTCCGTCCCTCGCCCGCGGTCAGCCCCGCGGCTCGTCGTCCAGTCCGCGCCACGTCCACGCCGCGCGGCAAGTCCCTTCGTCCCCGACCATGCACGGCCCGACCGCCCGCTCCGGCGTGCAGGCCGTCCCGAACAGCGGGCAGTCGGCCGGCGCGATCCGGCCGAGCAGCACCTCGCCGCAGCGGCAGCCGGCGGGCAGCGCCGGACCGCGCGGCGGCGCCGGCGGGGCGGGGAAGGCGCGGAGCGCGTCGTGCGGCGCGGCGGCCGGCGCGAGCGCCAGCCCCGAGAGCGGCAGCGTCCCGATCCCGCGCCAGTCGGCGTCCTCGGCGACGAAAGCCGCGTCCATCAGGGCGCGCGCCCGCTCGTTCCCCTCGGTCCGCACCGCGCGGCCGTAGACGTTCCCCAACTCGGGCGCGCGGCCGCGGCGGCGCAGCAGCCAAAGGACGGCGGCGAGGACGTCGTGCGGCTCGAACCCCGCGGCGACGGCCGAGAAGCCGAGCCGCTCGGGAAGGAAGCGGTACTCCTCGAGGCCGCGCACGGTGAGGACGTGGCCCGGCAGGATCAGCGCCTCGGCGCGCGCCCGCTTCGCGCCGAGCAGCGCGTCGAGCGCCGGCGGCACGAGGCGGTGCGCCGAGAGGACGAAGAAGTTCGCGGGCGGCGCGCCGGCGAGAAGCGCCGCCACCGGCGCGGCGGTTGTCTCGAAGCCGGGAGAGAAGAAGATCACCGGCCGCTTCGGGGCGCGGGCGGCGAGCCCCGCCGCCTCGGCCGGCCCCTGCACGACCTTGAGGTCGAGCCCCTTGGCCCGCTCCTCGGCGAGGCTCGTGCCGAACGCCGGCACGCGGACCATGTCTCCGTACGTGGCCAGCGTCGCGTCGGCGGCGCGGGCGATCGCCGCGGCGCGCGCGATCTCCTCCTGCGGCGTGACGCAGACCGGGCAGCCCGGCCCGGCGAGGAGCTCGACGTTGCGCGGCAGCAGGGCGCGGAGGCCGGCGCGGGCGATCGTGTGCTCGTGCGTGCCGCAGACGTGCATCACGGCGAAGGGACGCGGGTCGCGCGCCGCCTCCGCGGCGATCGCCGCGGCGAGCGCGCGGACCGCTTCGTCGGCGTTCACGCGCCGGTCCCCTCGGCGGCCGCCTGCATCTCGGCCAAGAGCGTGGTCAGCTCGTCGGCCGCGTCGTCGTCGAGCTGCTGGATGGCGAAGCCGGCGTGGACGAGCAGGCGCGCGCCGATCCGCGGGGCCTCGATCAGGTCGAGCCGGACCTTGCGGCGCAGGCCGCCGATCTCGACGATCCCGTCCCGCGCCCCGTCGGGCGAGGCGGGGGACACCGTAAGCAGCGTCATCGGCACGGCGACGCACATCGGAACGTTCTCCGTCGGGCGTTCCCAAATGAGGCCGAAAGGTCGACCGGGGAGGCCTTAGGAAATATTCTAGTCCTCGAGATGCCGAGAAATAGCCGATCCCGCCGACTCCTGCTGACGCTGCTGTTCGCCGCGGCGTCGGTGACGATTTTCGCCGCGGCCGTCGAACAGAAGGGCGCCGCCTACCGCTTCCTCGGCGTCTTCCGCGAGGTTTGGGCGCTGGTGCGGGAGAACTACGTCGAGCCGGTGGACGAGGCGCAGCTCCTCGACGGGGCGATGCGCGGGATGGCGGCGACCGACGCGGTCGGCGCCTACTACGCCGCCGGCGAGGAAAAGCCGCTGACCGCGCCGCCCGCGCCCGGCCGTCCCGGATTCGAGACGCTGCCCGGCGGGGGCGGCCTCGTCGTCGTCCGCGTGGACGCGGGCTCGCCGGCCGCCAAGGCCGGACTCGAGGTCGGGGACCAGGTCTGGCGGATCGGCGGCAAGCCGGCGCGCCAGACGGCCTGGCCGATGGCCCGGCGGAAGCTGGCCGGACCGGTCGGCGGGCAGCTCGACCTGACGATCCTCGGCGGGCGGGACTTCAAGCTGCGCCAAGTGAAGGTGGCCCTCGAGGCCCCGCAGGGCGCCGGCTACGAGCTCGAACGCCGCGAGGGGCCGGTGGTCCACCTGCGCCTCGGCGACGTCGAGCGGATCGACGCCGCGGCCCTCGGCCGCGATCTCGCGCGGCGGCTGCAGGCCGACCGCTCGGCGACCCTGCTCGTCGATCTCCGCGGCGCGGTGAGCCTCGAGACCGACGCGCTGGCCAAGGTCGTCGGGCTGTTCGCGCCCGGCGCGCCGGCGGCGCGGATCGTGCCCCGCGGCGGGGCGGAGGAGATCGTCCCGGCGGCGCAGGAACCGCGCGCGGTCCCCGAGGGGCGGCGCGTGGTCGCCCTCGTGGACGGCACGACGGCGGGGATCGGCGAGGCGCTGGCGCTGGCGCTCAAGGAACGGACCGGGGCCGCGATCATCGGCCGCACGACCTACGGGATGGGCGGCCTTCCCGAGCTGATCCCGCTCTCCCGCGGCGGCGCGGCGATGGTCGCGACGCGCGAACTGCGCTCGGCGGCCGGGGCGGCGTGGGCCGACAAGGGGATCGAGCCGGACAAGCCGCTGACGGTGCAGCCTTCCGCCTCGGGCGAGGACCGCCGCGACCTGCTGCTCGAGGAAGCGCTGCGGTACGTCCGCGGCGACGGCGCGCCGCGCGACCGGCGGGGCGCGTAGAATCGGGTCCCATGTCCCGCCGCCTCGTTCTCGCCCTTTTCGCCGCGGCCCTCGCCGCGTCCGGCGGAGCGCAGGCCGGCGACGTCCGGACCGGCCAGGCGGCGCATCCGCGCCGCGGCGCCGACTACGCCCGCTATCTCGCCGCGCTCGACGCGGCGGCCGCGGGGCGGCGCGACGAAGCCCGCAAGGGCCTCGAGGCGCTCGCCGCGGCCGATCCCGCGTCCGCCGACGTCCAGCTCAGCCTCTCGCAGGTCTGCCTCGAGGGGGGCGAGCTCGACTGCGCCGAGAAGAGCGCGCGCCGCGCGGTCGATCTCGCGCCCGATTCC
>JAJFTU010000399.1 GCA_021372775.1 bacterium
CGGCGGCGGCAGCGGCTACTCCGCCGGCTACTACAGCTACATCTGGGCCGACGTCCTCGTCTGCGACGCCTTCAAGGCGTTCGAGGAGAAGGGGATCTTCGACCAGAAGACCGCCGCGTCGTTCCGGCGCAACATCCTCGAGAAGCCGGGCACGGAGGAGGCGATGGAGCTCTACAAGCGCTTCCGCGGCCGCGAGCCGTCCGTGCAGCCGTTGCTCGAGGACCGGGGCCTGGACAAGAAGACGGCGCGCTGAGCGCGGCGCGGCGCGGCGAGGCGCAAGGCAACGCAACGCCGCGCAACGCAACGCAACGCGGCGCGGCGAGGCGCAAGGCAACGCGACGCCGCGCAACGCAACGCAACGCTGCGCAAGGCAACGCTGCGCAACGCAACGCGACGCAACGCAACGCAAAGAGCGGGGTCGGCGCAAGCCGGCCCCGCTCCTTTTTTCGCCCGCGCGCGCCGCGGTCAGAGCGGGTCGTTCTCGACCCGGTAGAACCAGACGGCGCCGTCCGCCGCCGCGCCCGCGTCCAGGACGCCCGTTCCGGTCGCCGGCGAGTTCCGCAGCTCCTCCCGCGACGCGAAGTCGGGGGCGGCGCTGCGGTAGACCGAGTAGTCGAACGCCGCGCCGCTCCAATGGAGCGCGACGTCGGCGCCGACCTTCGTCACGGTGAGCGACGGCTCGGCCGCGGCGACGCCGATCGTCGCCGAGACCGGCCCCGCGCCGTTCCAGTCCTCGAGCGAGCGGACCTTGGCGTAGACCGTCTTCGGTCCGGCGCCCGGCGAGAGCCTGAACACGGCCGCCGGCCGATAGGGGCGCCACGAGGCGCCGGCGAACGAGGGATCCTCGGAGAGCATCATCTCCAGCGGCGCGCGGCCGGCGTCGAAGCGCACGAGCACTTCGCGCTCCGCGCTCGACGTCGTCGAACCGGTCGCCCGGTCCTCGAGCGCGATCCCGGCGAGCGTCGGCGCGACGTACAGCGTGTAGACCGCGCTCGCCGTCGCGCCGAATCGGTCGCGCACGTCGCAGGTGACCGGGTAGACGCCGGAGCGGTCGAACTGCACGACGCGGTGCGGATCCGACGTGTACTCCCCCTCGAAGTCGCCGTCGCCGTCGCCGTCCACGCGGTAGGCGAGGAAGCCGTCCCAGTCGGTCCCGCTGTCCGGGTCGGCGCCTTGGCAGGTCACGTCGTAGGTCGCGGGCTCGCGCCACTGGACGTCGATGCCGGCCGTCGGCGGATGGTCGTAGGAGTTGGCCGCGACGTGGCGCGTCGCCACCGCCGTGCGGCCGGCCGCGTCGCGCACCTTGACCCGAACCGTCCAGGCCTTGGACTTCTCCAGCGGCACGGTCTGCAGCGGGAGGCCGTAGACGCGGAAGACCTTGTCGTGCGTCGGCCGGTCGGTCCACGTCGCGCCGCCGTCCGACGACTCGGAGAACGAGCCGCCGGCGTACGGGTTGTTCGTGTCCACCGCCCAGTTCGGCGTCGCGTCGGACGTCGCGACGACGAGGTAGTAGGTCGCGCCCGGCGTCACCGCGAGCGTCGGGAAGGCGTAACGGTTGAACGCGTCGTGGACGATCTCCGACTGGGGGCGCGTCGCCCAGGCGAGCCAGTCGCCGTTCCGCGACGACTTGATGCCGACGGTGATGGTCTGCCCGGCGCCCGCGCCGCCGGTCATCGCGAGGCGGACGGCCACCGCATCGATCCGCGTCGTCGTCGTCGTGAAGCTCTGGGCCATCACCGGCTGCCCGCTGGTCCGCCAGTAGAACTGCATCGACTCCTGCGCCGCGACGACCGACGGCTGCAGCGAGTAGTCGTGGTCCACCGTCTTGACCGTGCTGAACGGCGTGTCCCAGATGCCGTCGCCGTCGAAGTCCCAGCGGACCTCGAGCGCCGACGCGGGGGTCTCGGCGTCGCTCGACCCGGAGGCGTCGAAGTGGAACGTGACCGGCGCCTGGGCGTCGTACTTCATCCCGACGCCGGTCGTGAACCGCGCGGTCGGCGCCGGCGCCGCGGAGGCGACGGCGAAGTGGACCTCGCGCACGGCGGTCGCGCCGCGATGGTCGCGGACTTCGACGCGCGCCGTCCGCTCGCCGGCGTCGGAGAAGGAGCGGCTCGCCGCGGCGGCGGAGGACCAGCCGCTCTCGAACGTGCCGTCGCCGTCGAGGTCGAAGCGATACTCGAGCGCCGCCGGACCATCCTCCTCGTCGCTCGAGCCGGCCGCGTCGAAGCGGAAGGTCGTCGTGCCGACGCCGCCGAGCCGCGGTTCGACGGCGAAGACGGCGTACGGCGCGTTGTCGGCGAGCGCACTGCCGGAGACGACGAAGTCCCGCCGCGCGAAGCGCTGCGTCGTCTGCCCGAAGTTGTCGGTCGCCCGCGCCTCGAGCACATAGCCGCCGTTCTTGAGCGGCGGCAACGCGCAGACGAACGCCTCGGAGGCGGAATCGAACGCGCCGTCCGCCGCGGCCGCGTCCTGCCACGGACCGCCGTTCAGACGCCATTCGACCCGCGCGATGCGGTTGATCGCGACGTCGCCGGTACTCGGGAAGATCTCGACGGGGGTCTCGCGGGGGAGGACGCCTGCCGACGCGCGCCCGGCGACGACGACCGGGCTCCCCGTCGCGGCGTCGAGGGCGACGACCGGGAACGTGTCTTCGGGGTCGTAGACGCCGTCGCCGTCGCGGTCCTGCAGCCCCATCTGCCCGCGCGCCCACGGGTCGATGTACTGGTTCGTGTCGAGCATCAACGAGGGAAGCGCCTCCCCCGCGCCGGAGAAGTAGCCGTGGCCGAGCTTGTTCTCGCTGTTGGCGTTCACGACCTGCATGTAGCCGCCGAACAGCTCGGCGTAGGTGAGCGCCCCGTCGCCGTACTCGTCCCGCGCGCCCCAAATGTGCGCCGTCTCGTGGGAGTAGATCTCGCGCCGCGCCGAACGCTTGAACCAGGCGCCGGGCCCGAGCGGGAAGGCGGAGTTGTAGGGACTCGGCGAGGCGCTGTCGTCCACGATCACGTAGCCGATCGCCCAGTCGGTCTTGAAGGCGTCGCGCAGCGCGTTGACCCAGAGGAAGAACGACTCGCGGCCGTCCGCGCCGTCGTAGCCGAGGCGCGCGAAGATGTCCTGCAGGACGGTGAAGTCGAGGTTCTGGTAGTTGGCCGCCTCGTAGCCGCAGGGGACCGTCCCCGCGACGCCGCTTCCGGCGCTCTCGGTGCGGTAGACGAACGTGACGCGCCCGGCCGGCGCCGCGCCGGCGAGGAGATCGATTCCCGCGAGCAGCTCGGTCAGCGTGTCGGCGACCTCGGCGTCGGTCCAGTCGTTCGCGTTCACGCCGTCCGCCGCGCCGTTCGACTCGGGACGCACGATCCCGACGGCGATGTCGCCGGAGAGGAAGTCCGAGGTGTTGTGGCGTCCCGCGATCGCCGAGAGGGGCGCGGCGGGACGCGGCGCCGCGGCGACGAACGACGACGCCGCGGGCGCCACGTCGAGGAGTCCTTCGGCCGGCGACGCCGCGAGCGCCGCCGGAGAGGCTTCGGGCCGTTCGACGAACGAGAGCGCCGCGCGGATCTCCGCCGGAACCGCGGCGCCCTTCCCTGCCGCGGCGACCAACTCCGACGTCAGCGCCTTCGCCTCGCCCGCGTCGGCCGC
>JAJFTU010000400.1 GCA_021372775.1 bacterium
CGAGACGCCGAAGAGGCGCCCCGCCTCGCCGCGCGCGCCCACCCGAACGCCGTGCGCCTCGTCCCCCACCGTTCCCGACGCGGCCGCGGCCGCCCGCGGATCGAACGCCATCCGCCCTCCCCCGCGGCGCCCGGCGCCGCCGCCATGAACGTACGGGGCGCCCCGCGCGGACGGCGCGCTTTTCGCCCGCCCGCGGCCGTTTCGCCGTCCCGAAACGGCGCGGCGGCCGTTCGACTCGGCGCGCCGCCGGGCCGAAGATGAAAGCGCAGGCGACGACGAGGAACGGAACGATGACGAACGGCGAGCGGGGACGAACGGCGATCGGCGTGATCGGCTGCACGGCGGCCGGGCTGCGCCTTCTCGACGGCTTCCACGGCGGGCGGAGCGTGCGCGTCGTCGGCGCGGCCGATCCGGACGTCGGCGCGCTGGGGCGCGTGCTGCGGCGCGGCGCGGCCGCGGCGGTGACGACGCGGCGGGAGGCGGTGCTGCGCGATCCGCTGCTCGAGGCGCTCGTCGTCGCCGTGCCGCTGCCCGAGCGCGCGGCCGCGGTCCGCGCCGCACTCGAGGCGGGAAAGCACGTCCTCGCCGCGCCGCCGATGGCGGCGAGCGGCGAGGAGGCGCAGGCGCTGGTGGACGAGGCGACGCGGCGCGGCCTGGTGCTGCGCGCGGCGCACGAAGCGCGGCGCGACGCGCCGTTCCTGCTCTTCCTCGAGCGGTGCGCGGCCTGCGGCGCCGCGCACGTGGACGTCGACGCGCGCCGCTGCGGCCTCGCCGATCCCGACGTCTTCGCCGAGGCGGTCGCCGAACTCGCCGCCGCCGCGCTCGCGGCGCTCGACCACGCGGCCGCGCTGAAGGACGCGCGCCGCGACGGCGCGGGAAGCGCGTTCCTCGCCTTCGAGTCCGCGGACGGGCGATCGGCGCACGTCCGCCTCGCGCCGGCGCTCGACGCCGACGAGACGCGAGCCGTCGCCGTCGGCGCCGACGGGCGGGCGGTCGAGCTCGCGCAGGACGTGCGCGGCGCTTCGGTGCGCTTCGGAACGCCGAGCGGCGCGGCGCCCCGCGGCGGGCTGGTGCCCGACGAGGCGCCGCGGCGCGCGGTCCACGCCGACGCGGCGTGGTTCGCGTCGTTCGTTCCGGCGTCGGCCGTCGCCGACGCGTTACTCGACGCGATCCGGTCCGGCGAGCGCGGGCCGGACCTTCTCGGCGTCGCGGCGGCGCGCGCCGCGGCGGCGCTGCGCGGCTGACGCCGCGCGCTCGCGCGGCGAACGCCGAAACGAAGCCGCGGCGCGCGCACGAAGCGAACGCGAAGACGAGGCCGCGGCGCACGCACGAGGCGTACGTGGAAACGAGGCCGCGGCGCGAGAGACGGACGAGGGAGAGCGCGGCGCCGCCCCGCGTCCAAGCGGCGGCGCCGCGCGGCCCTTCAGTGCCTGATCGGCAGCAGCGGCGGGTGCGTGTAGACGACGCCGTGCGCGCGGAGCGCCGCCGCGACGTCGTTCTCCGTGGCCGCCACGGCGGCCATGTAGTCCGGCTCGACCAGCGGAATCGCCTGCTGCAGCGCGAGCAGCGACAGGTCGCGCACGAACGGCCGCAGTTGGTCGGTCGGCAGGCCCGGATACTCGTAGGCGAGGAAGGCCAGCGCCTGGTCGGCGACCATGTCGGCCAGCAGGTGCTTGGCGATCGGCTCCTCCTGCAGCAGCATCGTGCCGTAGAGGATCATCGAACGGCGGAAGTCGCTCTCCTGCCGCCGCACCGTCGCCGGATCGAGGCCGCGCATCGCCGCGACGAGCATCTTCGGGACGATCGGCGTGCGCGCGAACGCCGCGGCGGCGACCTTGGCCCCGATCGCGCGGTCCGCGCGCCGAATGATCAGGTCCCCCGCCTCCTCGACGACGATGTGGCAGTAGAGGATCCGATCCTCCGCGCTCAGCGTCAGGCCGGTCTGGTTGGTCACTTCGGTCCAGACCCCCGCCGCGTCCAGTCCGGCGTCGAGCAGCGTCGCCTTCTGGATGATGTAGCCGGTCGCGAGGTCGTGGGCGTGGAAGTCCTCGCCCCAGACGTTGTTGTGGCCGACGTAGCCGAAGGCGACGGCCTTCTCGACCGTGCCGTGCGCGACGATCCAGACGTCCATGAAGAGCTCGGCGCCCGGACGGCCGTGCGTGTAGGCGTCGGCCAGCGGATCGAAGTTGAGCGCGAGATTGCTTTGGAACAGGTCGGGGAGCATCGCCCCGTAGAGCTCGTGGCTGTTGAAGACCGGCTCGCGCGAGCCGAAGTGGTCCGCGACGTAGGCGTGGGTCGCCGATCCCCACGCGGCCGCGGGCACGCAGGCGGCGGCGAGGACCGCCAGGACGACGAGAATTCTGCTGCGCATGATCAACCCCTTCCCCTCGCCTCGACCGAGGCGTCAAGGCCGCGGGGGCAGGCGCGCGGCGCAACGGGAAGAACGTACGCCGAGGGCGCCGCGGCGAGGGCGGGCGGCGCGGCGCCTTCCGACGTCGTCCGGAGCGACGAACGAGCGACCGCGCCGCGGGGACGAACGGCGTCGACGCGTTTCGGGACGCGGCTACACTTCGGGAACGAAAGGAGCTCTTCGGTGCGCCTCGCGTCCGCCTTCGCCCTTTTCGCGTCCGCCTTCGCCGTCTTCCCCGCGCTCGCCGGCCCCGCGTCCGCCGTCCCCGCCGCCGCGCCGCCGCTCTGGTCGAAGGCGCTCGCGCTCGCCGCGGCGCAGGAGTCGCTCGTGCCGGGCAAGATCGTGATGCATCAGGAGCTGCGCTCCCGCTCGGGCGAGCTCGAGCATTTCGGCGACACGACGCTGCAGGTCGTCCCGGGAAAGGACGGCGACGTGCGCGCGGAGGTCGCCGCGGCGTCCGAGGACGGCAAGGACGTCACCGCCGAGGCGCGGCGCCGGCAGCGCGATACGGAGGCGAAGGCGGCGAAGCGCGCGAAGAAAACGCCGCAGGACGACGACACCGAGGTCGATCTCGGCGACACGCCGTTCGCGCCGAAGATGCGCTCCAAGACGACCGTGCGGGAGACCGCCGAGCGGCGCACCGTGGACGGACGCGCCTGCGTCGTCCACGAGATCTCGTGGCCGGCCAAGGACGGCGGCCGCAACAAGGGGCGGATCTGCCTCGACGAGGAGACCGGCGCGCCGCGCGATCTCGTCTTCTCTCCCGACCCGCTCCCCAAGCACGTCTCGGCGGGAAAGACGTCGGTCCGCTACCGCGACGACGCGCCGGACGGATGGCGGCCGCGCGACATGACGATCGACGGAGAGGGCGGGATCCTCTTCATCAAGAAGAAATTCCACATGGTGATGACCTTCTCCGACTATCTGCGCCGCCCCGCGAAGCCCTGACGCCGCGACGCGCGCCGCCGTCCTCGGCGCGCGGGCGCTCCGACGCGGCGGCCGCCGCCGTCAGTCCCGCTTCCGCGCGTCCTTGAGCGCCGGCGCGGCGCCGACCCGGTCCGCGACCTCGATCGCCAGCGCCTCGGCGTCGGGGTCCGGCGTCTCGGCGCGATGAACGAGCGGGTTGCGCACGTTGCGCCACGTCGTCAGCACGTCCTCCGCCAGGCCGCGGTCGAGCGCGCCGGCGTGGACGAGATCCCAGACGATCGCGCAGAAGCTCCGCTCCGCCTCGGCGCGGCGCGGCAGCCGCTCGCGGTGCAGCCGGCGCAGCGCGGCGTCGATCGCGCAGACCGCCATCGTCAGCGTCATCGCCGCGCGCGGCGGGCGGACGAACCGCTCCTCGAACTGCGCCCGCTCGCGCCAGTGCGTCTCCGGCAGCCAGACGCGGAGCGCCCGCTCCAAGTCGGCGGCGATCCGCCGGCGGACCTTCCTTCCGGCGAGCAGCCGGCCGCTCTCCAGCTTCGTCCGCTCGCCGCGCGCCAGCGTCAGGCGGCGCGCCGCCTCGTCCCGTTCCGCGGCGAGACGGACGAGCGTCTCGGCGCGGACGCCGTCCCGGCCGAGCGCCGCCTCGTAGGCGTCGAGCAGTTCGACGTGCCGGTCGGCGAGTTCCTGATACTCCGCCTCGCGCGCTTCGTCGCGCCGTTCCGCCGCGAGCAGTTCCGGCCCCAGCGCGTCGAGCCGCGCGGCGATCCCCTCCGCCTCGGCGCGCAGCGCGCGGAGCCCCGGATCGCGGGCCTCGGCCTCGGCGCGGCGGCGCGCCCGCTCGGCGGCGAGGCGCTCGTCGAGCGCGGCGCACGCCTCCTCCGAGCGGCGCAGCACGGCGGCGCTCGCGGCGAGCCGCCGGCGGCCGTTGGCCCACGAGATGCCGCCCAAGGCCGAGAAGCCGGCCGCGACCAGCGCGAAGGCGCGGAGCGCCTGGTTCTCGACGTGCTGCAGGCCGTACTCGCGCCGCCGCGCGCCGAGGGCGTCGAGGAACGAGGCAAAGAGCCCCGGCGCCGGCGGACGCATCAGTTGGAGGGTCGCCGCGCCCGCCGG
>JAJFTU010000401.1 GCA_021372775.1 bacterium
CCCTTGCCGGTGCAGGAGACCGTTTCGGTCCCCGGCCCGACGTACTCGACGATCTTCCCCGTGCCCCCCTTCACGGTGAGCAGCGAGGCGAGGCGGAGGACGATGTCCTTGGGCGCGGTCCAGCCGGAGAGCCTTCCCGTCAGCCGCACGCCGACCAGCTTCGGCCAGCGCAGCGTCCAAGGCAGACCGGCGAGCGTCTCCGCCGCGTCGGCGCCGCCGACGCCGATCGCGAGCATGCCGAGGCCGCCGGCGTTGGGGGTGTGCGAGTCGGTGCCGATCATCATGCCGCCGGGGAAGGCGTAGTTCTCGAAGACGACCTGGTGGATGATCCCCGCGCCCGGCCCCCAGAACCCGAGGCCGTAGCGCGCGGCGGCGCTGGCGAGGAAGTCGTAGACCTCGCGGTTGACCCGCCGCGCCTCCTCGACGTCGGGCGCGGCGCCGACGTGCGCGGCGATCAGGTGGTCGCAGTGGATCGTCGCCGGGACGGCGACGCTGTCCCGCCGCGCCTGCATGAACTGCAGCAGCGCCATCTGCGCCGTCGCGTCCTGCATCGCGACGCGGTCCGGGTCGAAGCAGATGTGCGTGTCGCCGCGCCGCGGAGGGATCGTCGTGCGCTCGCCGTGGGCGCAGAGCAGTTTCTCGGCGAAGGTGAGCGGCCGGCCGAACAACTCCCGCGCGGCGGCGATCTTCGCCGGAAGGGCGGCGTAGAACTTCTCGAGGAACGGAAGCTGCTCCTGCACCACGTCGCGGAACATCGCGCCCTCCGCGGGGCGGCGGTTCGGCCCGGCTCGGCGGGGGCCGCGCCGCGCGCGCCGTGCGGCCGACGCGCGCGGACGTCCCGATCCGCGCGGGCTAGGCGCCCATCGCCGCCAGCATGTCCTTCACGGCCTTGTCCAGCCCCACGAGCACGGCCCGCGCGATGAGGCTGTGGCCGATGTTGAGCTCGACGACCTGCGGGATGTCGGCGACCGGCCGCACGTTGCGGACGGTGAGGCCGTGCCCCGCGGCGACGCCGACGCCGAGTTCGCCCGCGCGCGCCGCGGCGGCGACGAGCTGGTCGAAGGCCCGCGCCCGCTCCGCGTCGCTGCGCGCGACGCTGTAGGCGTTCGTGTTCAGCTCGACCATTCCCGCGCCGTAGGACGCGGCGGCTTCGATCTGCTTCCCTTCGGGGTCGATGAACAGCGAGACGCCGATCCGCGCGCGGCGGAGCGCGCGCACGTGCGGCGCGAGGGCGCGGCGGAGCGCCGCGGCGTCGATCCCGCCGGAGGTCGTCACCTCGCCCGGCTTCTCGGGGACGAGCGTGACGAGGTCCGGCTTGACGGCGCGGGCGATCTTGAGCATCTCCGCGGTGGCGGCCATCTCGACGTTGAGGCGCGTGGTCACGACGCGGCGCAGCCGGGCGAGGTCGTCGTCGTTGATGTGGCGGCGGTCGCCGCGGATGTGGCAGGTGATGCCGTGGGCGCCGGCGAGCTCCGCCAGGACGGCCGCGGCGACCGGATCGGGCTCGGCGGCGCGACGGGCCTGCCGCACCGTGGCCACGTGGTCGATGTTCACGGAAAGGCGCTTCATTTGTCTTTGGCTCCTTGGGGGGGATTCACCAAGAAATGAGGATGCCGCGATTTTCGCGCCGATCCAACCAAAAATAAGCCCGTAAGGGCGGCTGGCGCGTCACGACGATCGTTGGACCGCGGACGATTCCACCGCGCCTGCCGCCCGACGTGATTCACGCAAAACCTCGCCTTTGACGCGTTGAACGGCCACGCGGCGCCGTGTCCGCGTCGCACGGCCGGCGCGGTGTCGCGCCGTCGTTCCGACGAGGATCGTGGCGCGGTAGGGGCGGCCGGCGCGCAATGGCGCAGAATACGCGGCGGCCCTCGGCGCGGAGCGCATCGGAGGAACGACGACGACGGCGAACGGGAAGAGCGGGCGGCGGTCGTCGTGGGGCGCGGCGGCGTTCGGGCTCCTGCTGGCGCTCGTCGTCTTCTCGGGGCTGGGGCGCGGCCTGTGGACGCCGGACGAGCCGCGCGAGGCGGGGATCGCGCGCGAGATGCTGGACGCGCCGGGCCTCGTGCCGCACCTCGGCGGCGAGCCGTTCCTCGAGAAGCCGCCGCTCTACTACTGGATCGTCGCCGGCGCGTTCGCCCTCGCCGGGCCGTCGCCGGCCGCCGCGCGCGCGGTCGGCGCGCTCGCCGTCTTCGCGACGCTGCTCGTCGTCTGGGCTTGGGGACGGCGCGCCGCTTCGCCGTTCGTCGGACGGGCCGCGGCGCTGCTGCTGGCGCTCTGCTACGGCCTTCTCAGTTCGGGCCACTGGATCCTCATCGACCCGACGCTCGCGCTCTGGCTGACGCTGGCGTTCTGGGCGGCGTGGGAGCGGATCGACGGCTCGCGTTCTCCGGGCTGGCTGACGCTGCTCTACGGCGCGCTGGCGCTGGCGTTGGCGACGAAGGGGCTCGTCGGTCTCGCGCTGCCGCTCGCCGGGCTCGCGCCGTACTGCGCGCTGCGCCGCGCCGAGAAGCCGTACCGCGCCCTCGCGCCGTGGATCGGGCTGCCGGCGCTCGCCGTCGCGGCGGCGCTCGTGATGCTCTGCTTCGCGCCGTCGCTCGGCTTCAAGGGGATCTACGAGCTCTTCTGGGTCAACCAAGTGATGCGGTTCCTCGACGCGCCCGAACTCAAGGGGCACCGCGAGCCGTTCTACGCCTACGTCGTCCTGCTGCCGGCGGTGCTGCTGCCGTGGCTCGCGCCGCTGCTCGCGCTTCTGCGCCCGAAGTTCTGGCGCGGGCGCGGCGAAACGGAGCGCCCGGCCTTGCGCGCCTTCCTCGGCTGCGTCGCCGGGGGCGGGCTGCTGCTGCTCTCGCTCGCTTCGAGCAAGCGGAACATCTACCTGATGCCGTTGCTGCCGCCGCTCGCGTTGGCGCTCGCGCTGGCGATGGACGACTGGCTGGAGCGGCGCGCGGCCGCGGCGCCGCGCTGGATGCTCGGCTGGCTGCAGTCGGGCCTGCCGGTGCTGTGGGGCGTCGCGGCGCCGGCGTTGCTGCTGGCGCGCGGCGACGCGCTGCTGAGCGACGCGCCGGGAGCGCCGAGCCCGGGTCTCGTCGCGACGCTCGCCGCGTCGCTGCTGCTGGTCGCGGTCGGCACGGCGGCGTTCACGCTGCGGGCGACGGCGCGCGACGAGCGCCGCGCGGCGTGGCGCGGCCAGGCCGTCGCGGCGGCGGTCTTCGCGTTCGCGATGCTCTGGGTCGCGGTGCCGGTGATCGACGCGCACAAGGACCTCACGCCGTTCCTGCGCGAGGTCGATCGACGGCTGCCGGCGGGGCGGGCGGTCGCGGCGCTCGGGAGCGACGAGACGCTCGTCGGGGCCGTGTCGTTCGTCTGCGGCCGCCGCGTCGAGCCGACGAGCGCGGCCGATCTCGCGCGTCCCGACGGTCCTGAGTTCGCGCTCGAGCAGTTCGATCCGGCGGAGCGGAAGGGCGTCGTTCCCGCGGGGTACGTCGCGCTCGCCGAACGCTCTTTCGGTCCGCGCCGCACGGTCCGCCTTCTGCATCGCGCGTCGTCGGCCGCAATGCCCGCGGCGCCGCCGCGTGATCGCGAAACCGCATCGCGCGTCGTCCGCGGCGCCGGCGCGTGATCGGAAATCGTAGGGGAGGCTGGCGCGCCCCGACGAACGTCTCCGCGCTCAAGATTCCACCGCGCCTGCCTCCCGAGGTGCAATACGCGGAACGTTGCCTTTGAGGCGTTGAAAGGCAACCGGGTGCTGTGTTCACGTCGGGCGGCAGGCGCGATGTCGCGCCGTTGTTCCGACGATCATCGGAGCGCGCCAGCCGCCCCTACGCGCGCGGCGGCGCGGCGCGCGTCGATCGTCATTGGCGCGGCGTGGCGTTGACGGTCATTGGCGCGGTGCGCGTCGATGGTCATTGGCGCGGCATCGACGATCGGCGGGCGGGCGCGGCGTCGAGGATCGGCGGGGCGGCGTCGGCGATCAGCGGGGCGGTGCGGTGTCGAGGATCAGCGGGGGGCGCGGCGGAGCACGAGCAGCGTGGCGTCGTCGATCGGCGGCGT
>JAJFTU010000402.1 GCA_021372775.1 bacterium
CTACCGCCTCCCCGGCGACTGGCCAGGCGGCGAGGTCGGGGGTCACGGCGCGACCACCCTGGCGGAGAAGGGACGTGGCATCGCGATGGTGATGATGTCGCCGACTCGGAACGGGGCCTGCGGTGTCATCTGCAGCAGGTCGGCTTCGAGCGACCGATAGAAGTTCAGCCTCCGCTGAATAGCCGCGACTTCCTCCACGACGAGCCACTCGTGCAAAGCCAGGGCCGGCTTCGCCGGCAGGAAGATGCGCCTCGCCCCGGGCACCCAGAGCAGGCGGTCCACGTCCAGCGTCGACGTCACCGCAGCGCCGAGCGCGCCACCCACGAGCATCTCGAGGAAGCGGCGGCGGTCCATCAGTCGTCCCCCCACGCCTCGCCGGCCAGAAAGTGCTCGTCTTTCACGCGCTCCTCATCCAGCACACGGCACGCCAACTCGGGTTGGAGGACGCTGTAGCCGAAAAGCACGTCGAAGCGCACAACCGAGACGCGCGCCACGTCCCACTGCCGCACGAAACGCATCGACAGGCCCATCGGCGCAGGCGACGGCTTCCACGGCACGAGCGCCGCAGCCGCGAGACCGACGAGCGACGCGAGGAAGCCGCGGCGGTTCACACCCGCCTCCCGACCGCCGCGAACCCCTCGATGATTACGTCGTGGATGGCCTTCACGACAGCTCGCTCGACGAGTTCGGGTGTGATGACGGCCTCGACCTCGGCCTTGTGGTCGGAGACCACGCGCTCGACGATGCCGGCGATCGTGCGCTCTGCCGCTTCGCGCGCCGTGCCGTACATCAGGTCCACGTCATGCCTGGAAACGGAAACGGCGTAGTCGCGGCAGCCGGTAGCCGTGTTGTCGCCCAAGTCCTTGATGTTCACGCCTCGCCCCTCGCCTTCCGCGCCAGCGCGACGATCGCCTCGAGGTCCTTGGTGTCGAGTCGCGCGGCCTGCTCCGGCGTGAGCGGCACGAGGCCGATCGCGCCCTCGAGCTTCGTGCGGTCGGGGAACATGCCTTCCTGCTTCCCGAGCAGCTCAAGCGCCTTCACGATCACCGCCGCGGGCTTCGGGTCCTCGACGACGTCCACGGGCCGGAAGGCGATGGTGCGCAGCTTCTCGGAGATCCGTTCGGTCTCGTGCTCCGTGCGCTTCGCGAGCCGCGCCTTGCCCTCTTCGATCGCCTGGAGGACGCCTGGGTTCTGCAGGAGTTTGTACCCGTGCTGCTTCGCGCCGCGCGGCGAGTAGCCCGCCCGGATCGAGGCGGCGGCGGCGTTGAAGTCCTTGAGGTACTCCCGCGAGAAGGCCAACATGCGAGCGTCGTCGCCGGCGCCGCCTCGGCGAGACAGGCCGAGTCGCTTTGCGCGTGCCGGCTTCTTCGGTTTCCGCCCGGGTCGTTTCTTCGCCATCGTGTCACCCTCGGGGGATAAGCCCCTCCGCATCGCAGCGCGTCACAATCTGGCGCGCGATGCTGTCGACGACGCTCGCCAGTTGCTCCTCGTGCGGCTTGCCGTCGTCCGTCAGAGGGAGCATCTTTACGCCCCGCCTGAGCATCCACGCGAGCCCGGCATGAACCGACTCGTGCGTGATGATGCCCATGCGCAGACCCGGGCGCGCGAGGTAGATCAGGGCGAACTCGCCGGATAGGATGCGGCCGTCGGCGTCCGCGTGCGTGACGCGCGTCACCTGGCCGCCGAGTCGTCGACGGTCAACCGTGCGCCACCGCCGGCCGGCCGGTAGCGCCTGGTCGATGTGCCGGATGGCGTCGCGCATCGCTCGAAACGTGTCGAACACGTAGACCTTCGCGAACAGCCCCGATGCGGAAGACGGGTACACCCGGAACTTGAAGCGGTAGTCGGGGATGGTGAACCTCGGCATCCTCACCCTCGGTTCGGCCGGCCGTCGTGCGGGCAGAACGGCCAGGAGCCCACCGTCACCGG
The DNA here is from genome assembly GCA_021372775.1 of bacterium. NCBI lineage: Bacteria > bacterium. Next base: position 1,930 of record JAJFTU010000402.1, read on the forward strand.
GACGCCACAGTCCGGGCACGGCGTCGGCGCCGGCGGCGGCTCGTGCGAGCGCCCCGCGAGCCGCGGCAGCATGTAGACCGTCCGCGGCGGCGTGCCGGTGTTGACCACGTGCTCGACGGTGCACGAGTGCCCGTCGGCATTGCGAACCCGTTTCTGTTCAGTGATGAGCGCCATCGACACGCACGGCGGGACGGTCGTGGGGAGAGGGACCTGCCGAAGGACAATAGAGGAACTCAGCGGGAAAGTCTAGTGGCCATCAGCTCCCGGCCGCGCCGTAAGCGCGGTCAATGGCGCACGCTGCCGTCTGGGGTGAACAGCATCACCGCCAGAATCCGGCGCAGGACAGCTTCGTTGGTCTTGATCGTCTCGTCGAGGCCATCTACGACCAGCTTCGCGGTCCGAGCCACGAGTTCCGGATCGGTACTGCGGTCCACTCGGACCGCAGCCCATGACTTGCCACGTTTCACGTACACGTTGGCGACCACTTCACCAGCGACCACCAGGATGAGGTCGACGGCAGGGTCTGCCGCCTGCGCCATTCGGACCGCTCCGGTCATGTCTGTGCAGTGGTCCCAAGGCAGGTAGTAACACGCGACGTGCCCTTCACAATCGACGAAGGACCTCACAAGCTCACATTGCAGCGTCTCGTTGAATGGCATGGTCGGTTGCCTCTCCGCCCCTCTTGCGGCCTCGGCGTGGGCTTCAACGCCGTCCCGGGCGCGTGCCCTCGCTCCTCTCCCCGAGGCGCCGAGGCCGCTCGATGGGGGTCTCCTACGCTGGCGCTGGCGACCCGAGATAGCGGTCGCTGAGTTCTCGCTCTGCCGCAACAGTGAGGTCCCTGTTCCGCCCACCGTTCCCATTCAGCGCCGGATTGAGATGCTTGATGAAGAACGCCTCCACGGTGTCCAGTTCGGATTCTGGGATGGGGATGAAGTAGGCTCGGTCGAATCTCTTACCACCAGCGCGATGGGTGACAACGCGCGACACCACCGACACCGACTGACCGACGTAGACAACTTCTTGGCCAGAGCACAGGAAATAGACACCCGGCGGCAGATACACAGCGGGGACCTCGATCAGGTTGAGCAGCGCGGCGATCGCGACTGGAGGGTCGGTCGTAATCCGCGCGTCAAGCGCGATCACGTGACACTCGACCGGCAGCGTCTTTCCCTCTACCTGTTGGAGAAGATTCCGGGCCGCCCACTGCTTCGATTCCTTCATCCGAAAGCGCGGAGCACCACCTTCGCACCGAAAGTGGGGCCAGTACCCCGCGTCGGCCAACTCGGTGATTCGGCTCGCCGAGATACCGAGCGCGCCTGCCAACTGCTCGGCGTCAACCAGCCCGCTTGGCCAGTCCTGGCAGAAGTGCGTCACCTTCAACTTCTGGAGTGGTCCATCGACCTGTGACATCTGGGTCTCCTACGCCTGGCTGTGATGCGAACAGGGTTTCAGCTTTCCCTTGACCGTGCTTTTCCACTCGCAGGGCTGGCAGCGGTAGTGCACGCCGATCGCCGTGTTGCGCCCGATGCGCTTCTTGTGGCCGCACGCCAGAATCGCGTAGGGCGGCTCGAGGCGCACGACGGGACGGGAGACCAGGTCGATCATCGGGGCTACCTCGCCGACAGGGCCGGGCGCACGGCTCCCACCTCGGAACACCCGAGGCTCCTTGCGGGGTCAGCCAGACCGCGCGAGCCATGCGCCCGGCCAACTCGTTACGTCCCGGCCTCCCCGCGCTGCTTCAGGACCGCTTTCACGTCCGCGATGGCCTCGCGGTAGCCGGCCATCGAAAGCCCGCACAGGAACCGAGTGGGCTTCAGGCCCGCCACGATGTCGAGGGTTTCCCTCGCCCCCTCTAGGCGGGCGGCGTCCAGCGCGGAGCGGATGAGGGCGATCTGTTCGTCCCATGACAGCGAGAAATCGCCAGTCATCCGCTGCGCGGTCACATCGGCCAGCAGCCGTGCCGCCGCGTCGTGCCCCGGTTGGTCAGGCATGGATGCCCCCTTTCCGCGTGGGGCTGAGCGGCTTCGCGCCGCGCACCTCGCGCGTCTTAACGAGCCGGTACTCGACGCCATCGACGCGCGGCTCTTGCCAGAGACGCTCCGCGACGAGCTCCATGAGCCGTGACGGGCGCGGCTCTACGTCCGAGGCGTGCTGGACCTCGACCGTGAAGGTGGTGATCGTCATTTTGCTTCCTCCCCGCCCGGTTCCAGGGCGGCGTCCCCGAGGAATATCGACCCTTCATCCGGGTAGTCGCTGTCGAAGACGTAGAGCCCGGCCCCGCTGTGGTGCTCCAGGCCGCCCTTCACAACAGTCACGGTGTCATCAGGCTCCATGTCGTGGGTGTCGATGAAGACCTTGGCCGCTTCGTGAAGCCGCTCGACCTCGGCCAGCGTGAACTCGATCTCCGTGCGGCCCGGCGGCTTCGTCTCCCGCTCCCCCTCGGGCGCGGGCGATAGGGCGGCTTTGGCGATGGCCTGTAGCGTGTAAACCGGATCGTTGTCCGGCGTGCGTCCCCCGTATGCGATGGCCCTCAGCGCCTCCCGCAGCGCCCGGCTCTCCTCCCGCGCCGCGTCACGCTCGGATTCGGCCTTCTCCATGCGCTTGACCAGGGCGCGTGCCGACGTGATCATCGCCGTGCCGCTGGCGGTACACCGCAGCACGTCAGCCAACTCGTGCGACTCGCAGTCCATCTCGGCCAGATCCTCGCGCAAGCGGGCAAGGTCGGCCCTCAGCCCTTCGTTCTCGGCGTAGAGCGTGGCGACCGCGCCCAACCCGGCATCGGCTACCTTCATCGCACTACTGCCGACCTTCGCGTTCTCAGCCAACTGCCGCTCCAACGCCTCGGCGCGGGCCAGCGCGGCGTCACGCTCTGCCGCTGTCTTGGCGTGCTCGCCGTATTCCACCGAGAGGGTGTCCTTCGCGGTTTGGAGCGAGGCCAGCGCGGCGGCGAGCGCGGCTTCCAACCGCTCGACTTCGCGGTATTGACACCCGCTGATGGCGCAGGGCGCGGCCACGCACTCGCCGTCTGGGGTCGTCACCATCGTCATCTTGCAGCCACGCAAGGCCAAGTCCCGCTCCCGCTGAAGCGATGACAGGGCCGAGGCGGCGTGCTCGCAGTCGAGGATGACGGCGGCAACCGCCTTCGCTAATGAGTTGTCATACGCTGGGTCTAGCGGCGCGTAGGCCCACAGCCCAAGCGTCTGCCGCACGCGCTGAAGCTTGGCGACGACAGCCGCGATCTCCCCCGTCTCGCCCGGCGGGGCGGCCGACAGCGCGGAGGCGGCGAGGCGGAGGTCGGCGGCTTGCGCCTCGGTGATGGCCGCGCGCTCACGGTCCAGCAGATAGCCACGCTGCCAGTCGGCCATCTGCTGACGGTCATCGGCTATCGCGTTGAGCCTCTGGCACAGCGCGGCCCGGTCAGCGGGGGACAGCGGGTTGTCGACTGCTTTGGTCATTGTTCGTCACCAGCCCGGCTAGGCCGTGCGGTCCAGGTCCGCGTCCGTCACGTCGTCATTTGCGGACTCAATCGGTTTGAATCCCCGGTGCTTGCGCTTCACCCGCTCCGAGTCGATGGCCTTGTTCACGCTCTCGCGGTCGTAGGGCACCTGGTAGTTGGCGCACCAGCTCTTGACCTCCTCGACGATGTCGCCCTCGTCGTGGCCGTCGAAGACGTCGACCCGGATGCCCTCACGCCGGATGACGGCGGCGATGGTGCGGACCTTCGGCCGCTCTCGCGTCCGCCGCCTGGTCGGAGCCTCCGGAATCTCCGGAATCTCCGGACCGGAGGCTCCGGGTTCCTCCGGTTCGCCCGGGGACTTTTCCACAGGCTGTGGAAATCGTGGCGCGCCAGCGCCACCGTTCTTGTCTCTTACGTGGTCGGGCCGGGCCGGGCCGGGTACGGTACTCGCGCCCGCGGGCGCGCGGAACTCAGGACTCCGCTCGGACTCCGCAATGTGTCCTTGTGGACTCCGCTCGGACTCTGTGCGGACTCTGCGCGGAACACCGACCCGAGGTTTCAGCCCAAGTCGTTCTCTCCGTTCGGTTTCCTTGCGCGCACGGTCCTTCTCGCGACGGGCCTGAACCTCGTCTGAGGCCGGGTTGTAGTCGTGGAAGTCGTGAATCTGAAATCCGCCGTCAGCCCGGTCCCAGAGGCCGACCGAGACCAGCGCGGAGGCCAGCGTGCCGGCTCGCTTCGACCATGTCTCGACGACGTCGAGGGGCAAGTAGCCGTCCGTGAGGTGCCGATTGGAGAAGCACACGCCGGACACGAAGAAGCCAAACGCGAGGAGCCGGCCGTCCGGACCGAGCCGCTTGCCGGCCTGGATGAACTTGAAGTGGTCGGGTGCCGAGTCGTCAATCTTCGCCCACATGATGAGGAGTCCCTGGTGGCCCTGGACTACTTTCAGCCGAGGCCGCGAAAATTAGTCCACCTGCTGCTGCCGCCTGAACCGCCGCCACGCTCGACGGGTGCGCTGCTCGCGCCACACCATCCAGCCGACCACCACGACGAGGTAGACCACGGCCGTCACGACGTAGCCGACGGTGACCGTGACCATCGCGTCGGGGGTCACCATCGGAACGCCTCCGCGGGGCCCCGCGCGGCCGCGGCCTTCCCGCCGCGGCGCCCGCCCCAGAACGCCGCCTTCCGCTTCCGCTTGTCGTCCTGGCCGAAGGAGACGTTGGTGAGCTGCCGGTCGCCCGAGAAGACCGCCCACAGGTCGTGCTTCTTGCCGGTGCGCTCGAGGCTCAGGCGCTCGATCGGCCCGAATTGCGTCGAGAGCCCGACCAGGTCCAGGACGACCGCAGAGACCTTGTCCGGCGCCGGCCGGATGGCGCGCCCGACCTGCTGGTAGTAGACCGCCAGGGACAGCGACGGCCGCGCCAGGACGACCGTGTCGAGCGCCGGGAAGTCGAACCCGGTCGAGAGCACGTTGACGTTCGCGACGACCTGGAACCCCCCGTGACGGAACGCCTCGACGAGCCCGGCCCGCTCACGGTCAGGGGTGTCGGCTGTCACAACCGCCGACGAGACGCCGGCGGCGAAGAGTCGCCGCGTGATCTCCTCGGCCTCGGCCTGGAATCGCGTGAACACCAGAATGTGCCGCCGGCCTTCCTGGGCGAGCGACAGCACCTCGGCCTCGAGCTTCCCCGCAAAGCCGCTGCGCTCGAACTCGTCTCGGATGGACTCGTCCGTGAAATCGCCGCCCGTGGTGTTGTACTTGAGTCGCGTCCGCTCGATCGCGGGCTTGACCCGGTAATCGACGGGCGCGAGGTAGCCGTCCCGCGAGAGGTCGCCGATCTGGGTGACGTGCACGACGTCGGTGAACAGGCGCGGCCGCGTGCGCGTCTGGAACCGCAGACAGGCGCCGAAGGAGTTGCTGGCGAGCCGGTAGGGCGTGGCCGTGAGCCCGAGGCAGCGCGCGTGCGCCATCAGCCGGATGAAGTCGTGGTACATCCCGCCCTTGGCGTTGACCAGGTGGCACTCGTCGACGAGGATGAACTCGACGTCGTGGAAGGCCTCGATATGCCGCACGACGCTGCCGATGGTGGCGAGCGTGACGCGCCCGCGCTCCCGGCAGCCCATCGAGTCGGACCAGACCGCCGGCTCGTAGCCGTAGGCGCGGAGCTTGCCGGCGTTCTGCTCGATCAGTTCCTTGGACGGCTGGAACACGACGCACGGCCCGGGCAGGGCAAGGGCGATGTTGGCCGCCAGGAGGCTCTTGCCCGAGCCCGTGGGCGCCACGATGAGGCCGTGGCGCCCCTTCAGCGCCGGGTCGGTCAGGTACGAGACGCCGGCGGCAATCGCCGACGCTTGGTAGGGACGAGGGTGGTAGATCATCGTGCCGCACTCCTCTTCGCTCGCAGCCTCCGGATGATGCCCGCGAGGCGCCGGTTCTTCAGCTTCACGTCGGCCACCTGGGCGGCCCAGAGCTGCGCCTTGCCCTTCCAGAACGCCACGTCGGCCCGAAGCCGCTCGAGCTCGGCGTGGCTGATGTTCGATGTTGGTGCGGCGGTAGTCATGGTTCCAGTTTGTCGGTCGGGGGCCGCCCGACGTCGATGAAGGCACGCAGGCCTCGGCTCCTCGAAGGGTGACGGAGTCGCCGCAAGGCGCGGTGTTCCACTTGCCGTATGTACTCGGGCGTCACTTTGAGCAACAGGCCGACCTCCCGAAGCGTTTTGGGGCTCTCTCCATTCAGTCCGTACCGCCACTCAACGACTTGGCGCTCGCGTGGCGGGATGGAGTCAAGGGCTCCCGCCAGCGCGGCCAACAACTCCTCCTCGGCAAGCGACGCCTCAGCCGTCGGCGCAACCAGCAATCTCTGGCGCGGTGCGGCAGCTAGAGGCAGGAAACGGTCAGAAGGGAATTCCAGCGCCACATGCACCGGCATCGCGTGCCGGTACAATTCTGGTGGGAACAGGTCTTCGGGGGAGTAAGCGCCAAGTTCGCAGAGCCGAACCGCCGTCCTTCGCAACAGGGGCCCGCGCCTCTTTTTCTTAGAATCCCGCCGTTCGTAGTAGGGGCTCTTCTTGAACGCAAGCAGAGCGCCAATTTGCGTGCACGAGAATCCCCGCGCCCGGCAGAAGGCTGCCACGCTGACGAACTCATCGAAGATGAGGTGATAGAGCCGAGCGTTCTTCAACTTCAGCTCTATCCGAATGTCGTTGTCGTCCATTGGTGTCCGGGCCGCTCCTACGCCGCCTTGCCGTCCTTCTTCTCGTCGAGCGGCAGCGCCTGCTGCGGCGACTGCCGCAGCGCGACCGCGAAGGTCTCGAGGTCCCGCTTCCAACACCCGTGCCGGCGCGCGATCTCGGCGAACTCCTCGAGGTCGTGCCGCCGGAGGCGGTACATCTGCCGGCCGCGCTCGTCCACCTCGGGCTCGCCGGTCGTCTTGTCGTACTTCATCGCGCCGTGGCAGAGCTCGTGGTCGATGAGCGCCTTGCGCTGCGCGTCGCTGACGCCGGCGTCCTCGATGAACTGGCGGTTGAGCAGGAGCACGAAGTCGTAGGCGGCGAACTCGCGGTCGAGGTCACTCGCCCTCTTCAGGCGGCCGAGCGTGACGCGGCCGTCGACGTCGGGCTTCCAGCCGGTCGCCCACGCGAGCGCGACGCGCGCCTTCGCGAGGTCCTCGTGGAAGGCGTCGCGCAGCTCCTTGAGGAAGCCGTAGAGGCGGACGCCCGCGTCACTCTTCGGGTCGATGATCCGGTAGTTGACCTTCTTCGGGCCCTTCGGCTTGCGCGTTCTCATCGTCGTTGTCCTCCTTGCCAGGGTTGCGTTTCAGGATGCCGTCGACATCTTCGGGGCAGGCGACGCTGTCGGCGACGGCCACGGCCAGCGCCAGGGCGGACCAGGCGTGCCCGTGCACACCGTAGAACGCGCCCGGTTTCTTCTTCGTGCCCGGCGCGCCAAAGCGGTCGAGCAGGGTCTGCCGGATGTAGGACTCTTTCGCGTGGCGGGAGTGGCAGAAGTAGCGGGAGACGTCCCCGAACTCGACGAGGAACGGGTCCCGCCCGCCGGCCAGGCGCCAGTACTCCGCGACCTGGCCCGAGAAGAACACGGTGTCGAGCAGCGCCCGGCCGGCCGGCCGGCCGAGGGCTTGGGCCCGCTCGATCGCGAGGATGACCAGCGCGTGCTGCTGCTGCAGGCGCAGCGACCGCGGCAGGATGGCGCGGAGCAGGACGTCGTTCTTGATGGCCGTGCCGGACTCGAGGACCTTCGGCTCGGCGTGGTCCCACACGACGTAGCCGCTGGTCTCGGGGCCCGGGTCGACCCCCACAATCACCATGACGCCACCTCCCGTAGCGCGAGCTGTAGATTGCTTGTGCGCTCGCGTGCCAGTTCGTCCAAGTACTTCGGGTTGATGTCCGCGCCGAGAAACCGGCGCCCGTGTCTCAGCGCCACGCGCCCGACTGTCGCCGTGCCGCAGAACGGGTCCAGCACGGTGTCACCGGGCCGGCTGCCGGCGAGGATGCACGGCTCGACCAGCGCCTCGGGCATCACCGCGAAGTGTGAGCCGCGGTAGGAGCAGGTCGGGATCGTCCAGACGGTGCGAGCGTTCCGGCCACGCTTCACGCTCTCGGCGTCCAACGGTTCGCCGTTGAACCGATACGTCTTATGGCCGTCCGCTGCGACTTGTCGGATGCTGCGCCCGCGCTTCAGCGTGGCCGCGTGGTAGGGCTCGCAGATCGCGGCTTTGTCGTAGTAGTACCGTTCCGACTTCGCCAGGAGGAACAGGTGTTCGTGCGCCTTCGTCGGCCGGTCTGTTACCGACTCAGGCATCGGGTTGGGCTTCGACCAGATCACATCCGAGCGCAGATACCAGCCGTCCGCTTGCAGCGCGAAGGCCACGCGCCACGGGATGCCGATGAGGTCCTTTGGCTTGAGACCTGGCAGGGGCATCCGGTTCGGCGGCGTCATCAACCCACGCAACCGCCAAGACTCGCCTTGCTTGCCGCCGCCCGGGCGCTCGCCTACCGAACCGCCGCCTGTCGCGTAACTGTCCCCCAGATTCAGCCACAGCGTCCCGTCATCCTTCAGCACGCGCCGCACTTCGCGGAAGCACTCCACCAGCGTGGCAACGTATTCCTCGGGCGTGCGCTCAAGGCCGATCTGGCGATCGATGCGAACAGCCCCGCACTTGGCGCACAATTCGCGGTACGGTAGGCCAAGCGCCGGCTCAACGGCTGGAGAGTCGTGGAACGTCCCGCCGCTCGCGGCCCTGTCGCGTCCTCTGCCCCTGGTTCTGATTTGCTCCTGCCGGTGATCGCACTTGGGATCGCCGCCTTCCCATGTCGCCGTGCCGTAGTCCCGCAGTCCGTAGTACGGCGGCGATGTAATGCATGTCTGCGCTGAAGCGTCAGGGAATGGCAAGCGCCGAGCGTCCGCGACGACGAGCTGAATCACGCGGCCTCTCCGTCTGCCACGCTCGAGCGGGTTTCGAAGAATCCGGCCAACTCCGGGTAGTCCCGCATGAGCAGGCGCGCGTAGAACGCGCGGTAGTTGTTGTTCAACTTGAAGGGGTCGGTGCCGTCGGTCTCAAACCGACTCCACCAACGGAGGCGCTCGAAGAGCGCGCCGATGCCGAAGTGGCCGCGGCCTGTCGCCTTGGCGGCCACCGCGAGCTCGGCGAGCTTGCGGTACACGTGCGGGTTCGCCTCGTGGAACGCCAGGAACTCACGCTCGAGGCGTTCTTCGAAGAGCGGCAGGTGGCTCACGCGGACATCTCCCATCGCAGTTTTCCCTGCAGCGGGTGCTTGTCTACGCGGGGCCGCGACTCGCACGACCATGAGCGCCCGCGCACCTGGCCGACCAACTTCCAACCGGCCGCCCTGAGACTTGTACCCGGCTCGGTGTCGAGGATGTAGGTGACGACCTTCCGGTATCCCATCGCCCTTGCCGCTCGCCAAGCTGCCGCGTAGAGGCAACTGCAAGCGTGCGGCGTGCCGTCCGTCGCTACCCGCGTCACTTCCAATGTCCAGCCGTCATCGAGCATCCGCGCGACGGGCCGCCCCACCATCGCCACTCCGACCACGGTCTCGCCGGCCGCGCACGCGATAGAGAACTTCACGCGCACGGGCGGCTGGTGGTGCCGGTGGTGTTGACGGACGAACGCGCACGCCTCGTCGAACGACACCGGAACCACGGATAGCCTCACGCCGTCACCGCCACGCGCCGCGTCTGCGCCTCGGCGATGGACGCCCGCTGGACGGCCCGGGCGTAGGCGTCGGCCTGCGCGCGGGTGCTCTTGACCATCTGAGAGAGCCCGACGTTGCCCGGCGCGTGGAACCGGCCGGCCTCTTCGAGCGGGTGCGGGCGCGACGCTCGCCCGAAGTTGCAGGCGTAGACGTCGTCGCCGATGAGCGTGCGCGGGTCGGACTTGTCGCCACGCCAGATCGGGGCGCGGAGCACGTAGCCGTCAGCCTGGACGAGTGCTTCGGTCGTCATTGGAGCCTCCACCGGAATCGCCCCGCGGCGTCCTCCAACCACTTCGACCCAATCAGAAGCGCGACGAAGACCGGCACGCCGACGAGCAGCCAGAGCGAGCGGAGGCGCGTCACCGCCCCGCCCTCCGCCGCAGCACCTTGGGCCAGTCGATGATGATCACCGCCAGCGCGCAGGCGGCCAGCACGCCCCAAACGCCGACCGTGAAGAGGTCGGCGAGGTTCACAGCAGCCTCGCGTCCGGCGCGGCGCTGGTGTCCGGAGGGGGCGGGGGCAGCACGCTATTCGGACAGGCCGGGTCCGGTCCGGCGACGGCCGCTGTCAACGTGGGCGCCGACTCGCGGCACACGTGCCGCGCGTAGGGCCGGCCGTCCTTCGTGACGGCGACGGGACGCCCGCACTTCGAGCAGGGCATCATCCGGCGGCCGCCTTGCGTCGTCATCAGCGCCTCGAGGTCCTTGTGCGCGGCGGCCAGGTCGTACTTGGTCTGAGCCAGTTCAAGCTTGGCCTGGTCCAGGAGCCGACCGAACGCCACGCTGGCCCGCTGATGCGCGTCCACCATCTCGAAGTAGGCCGTGGTCTGCGCCTTCACCCACCCGCGCAGTCGCTTGATGTCCGTGTGTTGCGCACGCACGCACAGCAGCAGAAGCGTTGCCCCGATGGCTGCCAGCCAAAATAGGAAGGTCATCGTCATTCTCCTGAGCCGAGCCGGGCGGTTACACACCGCCGCGCCTGTCAGGCCCCGGCGCCGCTCTCCCGGTCGGCGCTGGATCTACGCCCCGCTGTGGCAGCGGGCGGGTCGGCCGCTAGTCCTCGTAGAGTCGTCGCTCCGGAGGCGGCTCCGGGGCGGGTTTCGGCCGCTTGAAGTCGTCGCGTTTCTCGCAGGTCCGCCAATGCACGAGGTCCGCCGAGACCACCTCGACATCGCCGTCGTGCTCGAGCACTTCCGGCGCCTCGTCGAACGGGATCGGCCGTCCCGCCTCGGTGGCGCACCACCAGATCGCGCGCTGGCAGCCACGGCACTCGCTCGCGCCGCGGCGTCTCGAGCCGCGTGCGCCGTTCACGAGGATGCGGACAGTTTTCGAGGGCATGGGGGCCTCAGTCCGCGTAGGGCGGCAGCGCGACCGTCACGCGGCCGTCCTCGAACCGCAGTTGCGCGTCGGCCATCGCCGCCGCGTCGGCGTTGTGGCTGATGAAGTAGATCCGCTCGAACCCGCCCACCTCGAGCACGCGGCGGAGCATCGGCACGTAGCGCGAAGCGTTCTCCGGGTCGAGCGGGCCCGTCGTCTCGTCGCGCCAGCAGGTCCGGATCGGGTTGCCGTTCCGCGTGTTGATGTAGAGGCTGATGGCGTTCTTGAGGGCTTCGTCCACGACGATCTGTTCGCCGCCGGAGAGGTCGCCGAGGTCCCGCGCGTCGCCGCCCCGCTCGTTGTCGAGCACCTTGACTTCGAAACTCTCCTTGACGCCCTTGCCTGACGCCTTGGCCTCCTGGGTGACGAGCTCCACCGAGAACCTCGGCCCGTAGCAGGACGTGAGCAGGTCGTTGGCAAAGGCCGTGACCGTCGGGCCGGCCGCGTCGATTTCGAGGACCGGCAGGCCGTCCCGCCCGAGCGCCTTGGCGAGCGTCTGCCACTCCAGTAGTTCGGTGTCGATGGCCGTGAGGCGCGTGGAGACGTCGGCGAGGTCCGCCCGGCGTGCGGTCAGGTCGGCTCGGTGCTGCGCCAGCGCCCGCTCGGCGGCGTCGACGTCGGCCAGGGCGCGGGTGGTCTCGTCCCACCGGGCGCGGAGGCCGGTCAGGGTCGCTTGGAGCGTCGCCGCCTGCTGGTTCCCGGCGGCCGTGGCGGCGAGCGCATCCTTGGCCGCGACGTACTGGCCGGCCGCGACAACGAGTGCCGCCTCGGCCGCCGCGACCTCGGCGTCCAGCTTGGCCCGTGCGCTGGCGGCTCGATCATTGACGTTGCCGAGTTCCTCTTCGTAGCGGTCCTGGGCACCGATCCGATCGGCGCCGATGTCCTCGGCGCGGTCGGCGGCGCGCATCTCGGCGGCCTTGATATCAGCCTCGGCCGTCGCCGTCGTCTCGATGCGCTGCTGCTGCAGCTCGTGGATGCGCGCTTCGGCCGCGGCGAGTTTCGGCTCGAGCTTCACGGTCTCGAGCAGGTCGTTGCGCTCGAGCGCGAGCTTCGCCTGCGCCGCGATGGAGATGTCGAGCTTGCCCCTGAGGTCGGCCCGCTCTGCCGCCACGCGCCGCCGCTCGGCCTCTGCCGTCGGGACGGCGGCCGCCGCGGTCTTGAGGTCTGGGATCTTGGCCTCGGCCGCCTTGGCGTTGACCAAGAACTGACACGCGGCGAACTCGCCCGCTCCGCCGCACGGCACCTTTCCGAGCAGCGCGCAGTCGGCCTCGGCCCGCTGGCAGTCCTGCTGTGCCCGCTGGCCCTTGGCGAGGTTGGGCACGAGCACGTCCCGGTCTCTGGTGTCGATCGCCGTGATGGCGTCTCGTAAGTTCTGCTGGACCCGGGCCTCATCGGCGAGGATGACCGCAAGGTCGGCCGCCCGCTTTACGGCGGCGCGGATCGTGTCGGCCATCGCGACGAGGTCCCGGTTGTTCTTGAGGCGCCCGTCGAGCTCCTGCAGCGCGGCCGTGAGCTTCGCGTCGATGGCCGCGCGCTCGTCCTCGAGCGTCCGGCCGCTCTTGGCCTGGCGCGCGTCGAGGTCGACGATGGCGCGGTTGCGGGTGACTTCGATCCGTCGCCGCTCGAGCGTGAGCGCGCCGTCGAGCGCCGAACGGGAGGTGGACAGCCGATCGACCGTGGCCAGGGCGCCCAAGTGCTCGCGTTCGACGACCTGCACCCGCTGGTTGGCGAGGGCGTAGGCGGCGGCCTGGTCGGCGACCGTGGCGAGCTGCGCCTCGGCGTCGGCGATGGCCGCCCTCAGCTCGGTCTGTCGACCGACCGCCGCGACGCCGCAGGCGGTGATTCTCGTCATCTCATCGGCGAGAGCCTGGCCCTGTTCCGGCCCCGTCTGCCCCTGCAGGAAGTCCCGCAGCACGACCAGCTTGTTCCGGCTCGTCTCGGCGAGGCTGGCCGCCTTGCGCGCGATGTCGGCCATCGCCTCGTAGTGGTCGAGGCCGAGCAGCGTGGCGAAAAGCTGCTTCCGGCCCTTGCGGTCCAGCGTGACGAACGAGCCGGCCCGGTTCTGGCTGGCGAAGGCCGAGGCGAGAAGGACGTCGAGCCGCGGGAAGGCTTCGGCAACCGCGATGTCGTAGGTGCTCACTTTCCCGTCATTGACCGGGTCCATTGCGCCGTCGACCGTCTCGCGCGACAGGACGGCTTCGGACAGCCGCCGGACTCCGTCCACGTTGAGGCGGGCGTGATAGCGGGCGCCGTCATCGAACGAGAAGACAGCCTCAACGAACGAGTCGCGGTCGTGCGCGTAGTCCACAATCTCGCCGTCGCGCGACGCGAACCGGCGGTAGAGCGCGGCCAGGGGCGCCTCGAGTAGCGTGCTCTTGCCGGCGCCGTTCGGCCCGACGAGCGCCACGAGGCCGGTCGGGAGTGCGCGGAAGTCGATCACAACCTCGTCGGCGAAGCGGAGGATGCCCTTGACGGTGAGAGCTTCAAGCCGCATGGGACACCTCCTGCCGGGCCAGCGTCTCGAGCGCGGACAGCCGGCTCGTCACGTCGGCGATGATCTGCGCCGGGTCCTGGTGCTCGAGCGCGCCGAGCTTGGCCAGGACGCCGTCGGTGATGGCCGCGTTGGAGACGTTGCCCCACGCCTTGAGCTTGTCCGGCAGGGTGTGCGCCGCGGCGACTTCCGGCGCGCGCAGCGCGCGGTCGGGCACGGCGACCGGCTCGACCTCGAGGCGGAGCGCGTCGGCGAAGCGGGCGCGCACGCTGGCGTGGTCGAGAACTTCGCGCTCGGAGGCCGCGAACGTGTACGTCACCTTGACTTCACAGCCGGCCCACGACTCTGGATAGTCGGCGCTCGGTTCGAGTGTGAAGCCTTCGCGGCTCAGGACGCCGCGCGCCCGGAAGAGGCGCGGTGTGTCGACCGGACGAGACTCGAGTTCATGTTCCCAGGCTCCCCGATCATCGGTGTATCGAATTACTACGGTCCTCTTTGCCTCGTGCTCGCCGAAGTCCATCGGGCAGATCGACCCCGCGTACCACGCGCCGCCGATCTCTTGAGGAGCGTGGATGTGCCCCAGAACCTTCGGCACGTCGCCGAGCAGATCGAGCGCCGCGACGTCGAGTTCTAACTCGCGCCCGATATTCGGTTGGCCGGACGAGACGACGGCCCCGCCGATGTTGATGTGTCCGGCGAACAGAGGCAGGGCCGCGCCCGCGAGGCCAACCCCGAAGCTCCGCAGGATGTCGCGGAGGTACTCGTCGCCGACTTGTAGCGTCTGATCCGCGGTTGTGCCGGCGGCAATCAATCCCCCGCGCGACGGGTACGGCAGGCAGGCGACGGTCAGGATTGCGCTGGTCGGAGTTGGAAGTTGGATGACGATGGGCTGGTCGGCGACGGCAATCGGCCACGCGGCCGAGAGCTTCGAGAAGATCGTGGTGTCCCCGGTCTGTTCGTGATTCCCGACCAGCGCGCAGACGGGTGCTGCGGTAGCCATCCGCTGCAACCGTTCAGCAAGGGCGGCGCGGTCGGCCGGCGAAGAGCGTCCGTGGAACAGGTCGCCAAGGAGCACCCACGCCGCGAGGGCTGGCAGCGCAAGCCCATCATTGATGACCGCGTCGAGCGCGTCGAGCCGCGCCTGATTGCGCGGATGCGTGCTCTGGAGGTGTAAGTCTCCGATCGCGACTATTTCGTGCGTCATGCGCTCCTCCTCGCCGATGGACGCCGACCACCGCGCGACCGCCCGCGCTCGACGCGGTCACGAGTGTTATCCGCCTGGGTCCCGAGATAGAGATGGTCCGGGCGCACACAGGGCGGATTGTCGCAGTGGTGGTTGATTTGCAGACCGGGCGGTATTGGCCCGTTGGCGAGTTCCCATGAGAAGCGATGCGCCAGGACGCGGCGACCGGATACGTTCAGGTGCCCATGACCGAAGTGCCGAGTTGAGCCGGTCCATTCCCAGCAAGCGTCCGTCTTCCTGACCCTGGCCCAGAACCGCTTGACGATGTTCTCGCGGACGAGAACCGCCGAAGGATTGTGCCCGTGAACGTAAATCGCCTGATGTGAGCGGTACTTGGCGAGCGGCAAGACCTGTCCACAGCCGCAGGCGCACAGCGGGGCCTCGGTCAGAGCCGGCCTCGTCTGAGGTCCGTGACCGAGAACGTAGGGCTTCGGCTCGCCCTTGATGTAGCCGAGGCGAGTGCTGCTCTGTGCGGCGATCGTGGTCTTCTGTCCGCACCCGCACTGGCAGAGGCCGCGAGGGATGGTCGTTTCCATCGTCGGCTCCTAGTACTGGCCCGCGATGTCGGCGTCCGTCGGCCCGTCTTCGTCGAGCGGGAGCGACGGCTGTGCGCGGCGCAGTTCGACGATGTCGACCCCCCACTTGCTGTCTGTCGTCGTCACGTCGACCGGCGCCTTCGCCTCCATCAGTTCTTTGGCGAGCTTGCCGACGTTGGTGTCAAAGGTGTGCACCTCGCGGCCGTCCGAGAGGGTGATGAAGTGGCGCGTGTAGGGCTTGCCGCCCTTGCTCGTGATGTTGCCCTGCGCGTCCTTCTTTTCGGCCGTGACGTCCGACTTCAACCTGATGTTGGTGATCGTCGGCCCGGTCGGCTCCGCCGGCTTCGGTGCATCAGCCGGGGCCGCCGACGCCGCCGCGTGGCCGTTGCCGTTCGAGGGCTGCGCCTGGCCCACGAGTTCGCCCGTCGCTGTATCGACCTTCCCGGATGGCGTGTTGACCGTCTCGACGCGCTTCGCCTCCACGACGATGTCGTCCGCCCGACCCGCGCCGACCTGGCGCGCGTTCGGGTAGAGGGCGCTGGACCCGGCGAGGCCGCGCTCGGCGACCATGCGCCGCTGCTCGGGGTCGTTCGGGTCGGCCTGGAACGCCACCCGGATGACGACAAAGGGCTTCTGCAGGTCCTTGATGGTGTACTTCTGTCGGATCCCCAACTCGCGGATCGCGGCGTTCTTGGCCTTGCTCTCGCAGACCCGAGCGCCGTTCTTGCGCGCCTGGATGATCTGTCGTTCGTCGAATCCCTTGAGCGCCGGGCTCCCGTCGCGGAGGTCCAACTCGAAACTCGCGTCGACGTTCTGCCTGGACCCGTCGGATGCGACATACCACCCGACCGCCCTGAAGGACCAGAGGTAGCGTTCCTTTCTGTCGTCGGTTTGCCCGACGCTCGTGTCCCATGTGATTCCGGCCGCCTGGGAAATTCGGCGCAGCCCCACCTTGCCGATCGCGGCCTCGCCAGCCGACAGCCAGGGCACCCCGCGGCCATCCCGAGGGTCCGGGGGGGCGCTGTAGATTTCGCCGCCGATGCCCTTCTTGTCGACGGTCGTGTCGAGCACGACGAGCGTCGCCCGTGCGGCGTACTGCGGCGGGAGTGCCGACAAATCGACCGGGCTCAGAACGTGCGCGTACTGCTGCCACTCGCGGATCTTTGCCGACAGGACGGCCATGTCGGTGATGACTCCGCGCGTCGACTCTTCGAGCCGCGCCAACGCCGTCGTGTTGTCGCCGGCGCGGGGATCTTTCGGTTGGTCTGCCATGACTACTTCTCCTGAATTTCGATTTCACGAACGCGGGCGGGCACGACGTCTTCGAACTCGGCGTCGAGGACGTGTCCGTAGTAGGCATCGACGATCTCGCGCTCTGGTTGTGGGCGGTCCGGGTCGTTCTGCAGCTTGAGGACGGCCAGGATCAACCGCTTGGCTGTCAGCCGGTCGAGTCCCGGGTAGTGGTGGGCTACGACCTTGCGCGCCCGCAGCATCTCCGGGGGCTCCGGTGGCGGGTCGAACGCCCGCATGAACGACTCGATCGCCACGAGTGGACCCATGTAGGGTGCGTGCGGTAACCTGTTGTTGTCGGGCACGGGCACCTCCTTTGCTCTGCCTGATGGGCCGCGCTGTCACGCGGCCTTTGCTGTCTCCAAGGCGGGGCGGGCGGAACCGCGCCGGACCATCCGGCGCTTCATTCGGGGACTTGTCGGGGCCGACGCAGCCGCCCAGTGTCCCGCCCACCCCTGTCAGCCGTTCCCAGTCGGCTGCATCTCGTCTACCCGACGCGGCGGCGGCTCGTCGCGGCGCCGCCCAACTCTGCCTTCACCATCGCGCGCTGGCCGACCGCCTCGAAGATGAGGCGGAGCCACTGAATCGCGCTTTCTGGCACCACCGGCACGCCGAACCGCGCCACGAAGCGCGCGGCGAACGCGCGCCCGACGGGCGGATCCAGCAGGAGCAAGCGATCGGCGAAGACGTGCGCGTCGCCGTGGACCATGCGGCTGATTGCCGCTTCGTCGCACTTCAGGGCGGCAGCCACTTCCTGCGGCGTGGTCCCGACGTCGCGCATCGCGCCCTGGAACATCTCGCCGATTTCGCGTGATTGCTCGTTCAACATGGCTGCCCTCGCTCACTCGCAATTTCCTTGCGAGCATTCCGCCCGGTCGCAAGACGTTTGTGAGCACACGTGTTCCGAATGTCCTACCGTGGAACCGTGCGACGCACGACCAGCCCGACGACGACGCGGCGATCCGAGCGCGGTGCGGTGCATCGCCTCGCGGACGCGCGCGGGTTCGAACCGATTGGTGGTGCCGGCGATGGGCGGGACCATCGGGGTCCCCGCGTCGGCTCGACGCTTGAACGTGCGTTTCGATACGCCAAGGACCGCACAGACCTGCGCGAGGTCCATCGCCGGCTCGATGGGATGCAGGGGGGCCATCATGCCGCCTCCGTCGAGCGCAACAGGTAGCGGCGGACGGAGTAGCCGAGTGCGTCAGCCAGGACCTTCGCCGTCTGGGCCGTCTGGCGCTCTCCCGAAAGGAATCGAATGACGGTCATGTCGGCAACTCCGGCCCGCTGCGCGAAGGTCGATTTATTCCAGCCCTTCAGCGCCATGTCCTCGGCCATCAGTTGCGCGTTGAATCTCACAAGCGGGGTGCGTGTTCGCATTGCAAACAGGAGATTACGCTCTGGCGCTCGCAATGTCAACAACTATTTCCAACCGCTGTCAACAATGCAAACAGGGGAAGTGGTACCATCGCCGCACATGCCAGAGCGCCCTGTCTTCCATGCTGCCTTTGGCCAATTCCTCAAGGAATTGCGCGAGAAGCACGGGCTGACGCAGAGCAAGGCGGCGGGGATTGCCAAGCGGCGGGGGACCCCTGCGATCACTAGACAGGTCCTAATCCAGCTTGAGGATGGGCGGGTCAAGAGCCTAAAGCCCGAAGTGCTGAAGGGGCTCGCGGCGCTCTATGAAGAGGAATACGAGCACCTGGTCCGCCGATGGGTCACCGCTCAGTACGGCGTGGACATCGCAACCGAGGCCCCGCTGCCGGCCGGAGCCAGGGTGCTCTCAGTGAACGAGGCTGAGTGGTTGAAGCGCCTCGAGGCGTTGTCCGAGCCGGACAGGGAAATGGTGAGGGGCTTCATCGACAGGATGCTCGGCCGAGGCGTATCGAACGGCGCCGAGTTTCCCGTCGGCCAGAACATCGAGCGTCGCTCCGGCAAGGATCGTCGTGCTAGCTGAGTGGCGGACGAGGCGGAGCCTTTAGGGGCAACGCGGGGGTACTTATGATGTGGATAGCCTGGTGCGCGCTGGTTGGCCAGTTGTCTGTTCCACAGACCCCGGTTCGGGTGGTGTGGAGCGGAACCGATGTAGTTGGAGGCCAGGTGGCTTCTGCCGTCCGCGACGCGATCGCCGTGTCGCCTCGATACCGATCGGTCGACACCTTCCCGCCGGGAACCATAACGATCATGGTGGCTACGCTGGACACCAACGAACGAGGCGTCTCCGGCGTCAAGTCAGCGGTGTCAGTCGCCTTTGTCGGCATCACGGAGCCGCGCAACTACTTCGGCGGGCATCTCTACGTGAGCGGCATTGACCGTGTTGGCGACCTGGGGCGCGGCATCCTCTCCGATCTCGACAATGACGTCTCAAACAGGCGGCGCGAGATCGCCACAAAGTGAGCCCGCGTACCGGCCCGCGCGTCCGCATTGGCAAGTGCCTCTACCGTGACGCCACGGGCCTATCCGCCGTCGTCAACGTCGGCGACCTGACCCGCGAGCGACGGTTTCCGCTCGAGACGCCGCGCGACCGGGTCAAGCTGTGGCAGGACGAGACCCGCGTCGCGCTGAGAAAGACGGTGTCGTCGCCGACGCGCGGGACCTTCGCGGCCGACGCCGCGCGCTACCTCCGGGCCGTGAAAGCGATGGCCGGCATCGACGAGCGGACGAAACAGATCGAGGCCTGGGTCGGCGAGATCGGCCATCGTTACCGTGACCGAATCGCGTCGAGCGAGATTCGCGCGGTCCTCGAGCGGTGGAAGGAAGAGAAGGGTTGGTCGAGCTCGACGCTGAATCACTACCGGACGGCCGTTCAGCACTTGTGGAACGTGCTCGACGGCAAGGGCGAGAAGAACCCGGTCCGCGGCGTGCCGCGCTACCGTGAACCGGACGCGGCGCCGCGGGGTCTGCCGTGGCCCGCCGTTCTGTCGATCCTCCGCGCCATGCCGCCGAGCGTCACGCGCCTGCGCCTGGCGATCATGGCAACGACCGGGCTTCCTCATAGCACGCTCGGCCGGCTGGCGCACGCCGACGTTGACCTCGAGGCGCGGGTCTACCGTCGGCCTGGCCGTCAGAAGGGAGCGGGCGCGGTCGGCGCGCTGATGCCGCTCTCGAGGAGGGCTGCCGCCTACTTCCGATTGCTCGATCGCGCGGGTGGGTGGGGACCGTTCTCACGGGGCTCGCTGCGGCTGTCGTTCCTCCGGGCGTGCCGGGCGGCCGAGGCCGCCGCGGCGAAGGCTGGCGACAGGCTCGACCTGGCGGGCGTTCGCCCCTACGACCTCCGGCACTCGTTCGGCACGGCGGTCCTTCAGGCGACGGGGGATCTCCAGGCGACCAAGGAGCTGTTGGGGCACGCCGCGTTGAGCACGACCCTACGATACACGCGGGCGTCGGTCGCGCCGTCCGTCCTCGAGGCGCAGGCGAAAGTCGACCGCATTACGGCACCGAATCGTGGCACCGGAAAGCGTAAGAGAGAGCGCGTCCAGCAAGTCGTTTAGCACTAACACGTTACGTCACGTGCGCCCGTAGCTCAGATGGATAGAGCACCGGCCTTCTAAGCGAAATCTGGCCGTCCAGCCTTCGGCCACTTCCACGATTATCACGACAACGTGCGGCGTCGGCTGGCCCTGGCTGGCCACTACTGGCCACGCTCGGACGGCTAATTGTGGCACCGCATCGTGGCACGACGCGAGATCGTGGCACCGACGAGGATGAACAGGGGGACGGCTGCGCTGGCGGCCCTGCCACGAGCCGGACGCTGGACGGTGTCTAGGGGGTCCGGCGGTCCGCGTCGATTCTAGGGCCGCCTGCGCGGTCGGGTGGCCCGCTAGTCGACGAGGGTAGCCACTGGCAGTTCGAACGCCGACCGGTACGGTTCGGGATATTTCACCGTGACCCGATCGCCGGCTTGAACGCTGAGCGGGCCGTGAACGTTGAACAAGGAGCACGCGCCGTTGGCGGCCGGCCGAAAGCTGACGGTGATCGGCCTGGGCTCCTCCCGCGTACCGTCATCGTGGATGCACGTCACGGTCGCCGCTGGCGGGTCGCAGCTGGTGATGGTGATCTGGTACGTCACAAGTTCTCCCCGTTAGCCGAGATGCCGCCGAGCCGCGCAAGAAGCGTCTGCGCCATGGCCGGCTCACACCCGCGCTGAACGAGCCAGCCCTGCGCCTTCTCCTTTGAGACGACGGCAGATTCTTCCCCCGCCCACAGTTGAACCGAAAGAACGCGCACGCATCCAAAGGCGCGGTAGCCTGAGCGCACGCAAAAACGGGCGTCAGGCGTTTCGGCCGTGAGCGGGCCAGGGACGAACGTGCCGGCGGGAAGGTTTTGCCTCATTGGCATAAGTATGCGCCTGTCCATAATGAGTGGCGAATCCTGGCCAGCCGCAGGGCCACTTCTGGGCTGCCCGCTAATCGACAAGGGTGATGACCGGCAGTTCGAACGCCGACCGGTACGGTTCGGGATATTTCACCGTGAACCGATCGCCGGCCTGAATCGGGTAGCCGCGGAAGTCCAGCAGCGGCAACCATGCGTCCTCGGGATAGTCCGAACATGCCGAGAAGTCGGCCTTGAACGCCAGCGGCTCCGCCGGCTCCCGCGTGCCGTCGTCGTGGATGCGCGTCACGGTCGCCACGGGCGGGTCGTAGCTGGTGATGGTGATCTCGTGCAGCACGGCAGGAGTATACACCCGGCCGCCGAGGGGGCCGGCGGCGGCCGGGTGGTCGGCTAGGCTCCGGCCGGCGGTTCGGTCGGCGGCGGCAAGAGCGCGAGCAACGTCGCGTTGGCCATCCGTTCGTAGGCCCCGGTTTCGGCGAGCCGGGCGTCCATCATGTCGCGCGTGATGAGCGTCGGCTCGTTCGCCTTCGCAATCTCCTGTTCGATGATGGGCAGCAGGATGTTCTTCACGCCGGCCGCGAGAATCTTGGCGAGTTCCCCCATGTCACCCTCCCAACTTGTCGAGCGCCCCATCAACCGCGCCCGCGAGTACGGACCAACCGCCCGCCCGAGTCAGCGCGGGCACCTTCAGTTTGGCCACGCGCCACGCCGAGCGGGCGCCTTCCTGCCACGTCGACGGCATCGGCCCGAGTTCGGGGACGATCTTCACCGCCGCTTCCCACGCGGCGGTTGAGGCCACGTCGCGCCAGCCCCCGCCGGCCTTCTCGAGCGCGGCATCGGCCACGTCGATCATCTGGATCGTGACGCGGACCTCGGACACGCTGAGGATGCGCTGCCCGTAGAGGTCCCACGCGAAGTCTCGGATCTTCCCCAAGTCCTTCATCGCGTCGTTCGCCCGGTACATCGTCTCCGTGGTCGGCGCATCAAAGACGACACCCTTCGGCGCGCATGAGGCAAGCGGCAGGACGACGGCGAGCAGGATGATCGGCGCCGTCGGGATTCGCCCGGGCGTCGGGATCGTCTCAGGGGGCGGCGACCCCTTCGGCAGACGCATCCAGGCCGCGAGGGTCGTGAAGAGGAAGAGACCGGCCTGTATCCAGTCCTTGTACTTCCAAGCGTTCGGCGGATCGCTCACGCCGAGGTAGGTCAGAATCAGCAGCACGACCGCCAGCGTCCAGCCCCAATGCGTTCGATCCCATTTCATACTCAGTCCTCCGGTTGTCGAGTTACTTCTTGATCTGCGCGAGCACCCACTCGAGCAGCGCGATGAGCCGCTGCCGGTCCCCTACTTCGCTGTCGCTGGTTTCCCACCAGCCTGGGGCGGACCTTGTACGCCGAAAGGGTCGCTGGCGACGCTGACGCCCTCCTTGAGCGTCGGCGTGTTGATGGCCGCGACCTTGATCACCAGCTTCACGTTCGGGGTCAGTCCGAGGAACCACGCCGCGTTCACGACCGTGATCGTGTTCCCGACCGGCGTCGGCTTCCCGAGGTCCAGCGCGACGAGCAGCAGGCCCAGGTCGCCCTGCGAGTACACCCGCGCTTCGTAGCGAGACACCAGCGGCGTGCCGTCGAGGCCCGTCGCGTTGTGGTCAGGGCTTGGCGTAAACGACAGCATCGTCGGATTGAGCATCACCGCCTGCGCATGGGCGACGGGCGCCGCGCCGATCAGGAGGCCCGTGAGGACGAGGACGACCCAGAGGCTTTTCCGCATAACACCGCACTCCCTTCCTGTGAACGAAACCGTTTCAGAACCAGCAGCTCTTGCCGCTGCCGCACGAGGCGCTCGAGGCGGGTCCGCACGAACACCAAGCGCCCTTCGATCGACCGTCGATGGAGCCACGAATCCGCCTCCGCATCCGTGGTCAGTTGCTCTAGGGCACCGACGAGATGGTCGAGCTCGAGCCAGGCGTCTCGTAGGGCCGTCGAATCCTCGCGCCGCACGCCGCTACACCTTCACCAGGTTCCGCACCACGAACTCGACTTCAGCCTTGCCGTACTTCGTCTCTCCGCCTTCGGTCCAGGTGTACTCGATGAGCGCCACGTGGCTCTCGCTCTCGCCACCGGTCAGCACCACCATGTCCGCGACGCCAAGCGTGATCTGGACGTTGTAGACGTTGCCGGCGCCATCCGTCTGCGCCGCCGCGTAGAGCACGCCGCCGTTCGCGTTCTTGACGCTGCGGCGCAAGCACCCGTTGATGACGCGCTCGGTGGTCTCCTCGTAGTGCGTAATCGTGATGGTATCGAGCGCCGTCGCGTCGAGCCCCGTCGCACCATCGAGGCCCGTCAGGAGCAGCTTGAGCGGCGTCGTGACTCGCTCATCGAGGATCTCGTCAAGGGTGACGCGGCTCATATCAGACCTGCCTCTCGAGCGTCGAGGGTGTCATCGCCGCGGCGCTGGCCGACGGCTGAGTAGCCACGACGGCCGCCACCACGATCACATCGGGCAGCGCCGTGTAGCGCGTAAGCGGGGCGAGTGTCACGGCGAGCGATCCCGTCACGGCGACGGTCCCGCTTCCGGTCACGGTCAGGGGCTGGAGCGTCTCATCGAGCGCGCCGTGCGGGTTGTTCGTCACGAGGGCAGACGCGACGAGCGTCGCCGCGCCTAGCGTGTCCCCACAGACGGCGTGCACAGCGACGGCTCCGCTCGCCGCCACGGTCGCCTCGCCGAGCGTGATAGCGGCGGATGCGGACGCCTGCACGGCCCCTGCGCCGGCGAGCGTCAGCGCCTCAAGCGTGGCGGTTAGTGAAGCCGAGACCTCGCTGACGACGGCCTTCTTGAACGAGACGCCGATGATCGACCACTTCCCCGACCCGGCCGCGGCCATGTCGCCCGCGTGCGTCGAGCCGGAGGGCACCTGGTAGGTCTCGGTGCCCGCCTCAAACGTGCCCTCCACGCTCTGCCGGAGCGTGAAGTCCGAGCCGGCCGCGAGTGGACCGGCGCCGCTGTCGTTGATGGTCGCCGCACAGCAGAGCAAGTCGCCCGCCGCGACCGTCACGGCGCTTGAGGTCGCCGGGGACGCGCTCGTGCCCTGCCCGGTCTGGACGTTGCGAACCGGGTTGCCGAACGTGCAGATCCCCGTGAACACGTGGATCGCGAACACGCAGGCGCCAGCGCCCGAGGTCGTGCCCGTGACGGTCAACGAACCGTCAGCCGAGGCTCGGCCCCAGAAGGCCGACGTCCGGCCCGCCCCGGCTGGATTCGTCACGGTGGCGATGGAGGTGTAGGCGTTCTCTTGCGAGTCGGTCGGAGCGTTGTGCGTGAACGATCCGGTCGTGACCTGGTGGTAGGAGACCAGGATCAAGTCGCCGGCCTTGACGGTGACGGTGCGGCTCCACGCGGACGACGACGAGACGTGACTGCTCGAGAGGTAGGTGCCCCATCCGGCGACGACGGCGAGATCGGCGCCGTAGCTCGTGCCGACGGCGTTGGTCGCGTAGGCGCGGACGTGGTAGCCCGTGCCTCCCGACAAGCCGGTGGCGGTCGCCTCGAACGCGCCGGTCGTGCCGTCGGCCGTCGCCTTGCTGTCGGCGACGGTCGGATTCAGCGACGTGGACCAGCAGATCCCGCGTTCGATGATCGCGCCGCCGCCGTCGTCCACCACGTCACCGTTGACGCTGAGGACGGTCGGCGAGGGGATGTTGGCAAGACCGACCGTCTGGACCGACGGCGCGACGGCATCGCTGACGGTGCCTGTTCCCGCCAGGGTGAGGGCGCCGAAGGTGACGTCGGCCGAGCCGGCGACAGCCACGGCCGCCGCCAGCGTCATCGCGTCCAGGGTGGCGGAGAGTGATCCCTGGACCTCCGTGGCTTCCTGCGGCCCCATGAAGGTGAGGAAGGACACTCAGTACCTCCACACCGGAGCGGCGAACCGCTGCACGTCGATGGCCCCAGACGCCGCGATCCGTCGATTCCCCGCCTGATTCGGGTGCCAGCCGTCCGTCGAGAACGGGGCGCCGGTCCCCACGTACCAATGGCCGCTGTCGCGGGCGGTCTGAATCGTGTCCGCGATTTCGTGATACCCCGCGAGTCCCGTGCCGGTCAGGTCGCCGCGGAGGCGATTGTTGAGCGCGGCGACATAGGTCTGATACCCGGATTGCGCCCCGTCCCCCGTCGAGGCGTTCGTCTGATCGTCGGGCGCCACGAAGCCGTTGGCGCTGTTCGAGATGGACGGCACCGTGTCGGCATAGACCCGCTTCCCCATCGCGGCGAAGTAGCCCCAGATCGTGATCATGTTGGCCCACGCTTGCGTGTCATTGCTGGTGCCGTAGATCACGTCGCCGCCGCCGAAGGTGCTGATCACGTGTGAGCAGTAGGCCGCAACCGCGAGGTCGATCGCGTGATTCTGGGCGACGAACTGAGCGGCCTGACGCCCACTACAGCCCGCGTTGCAGTAGGCAAACGCCGGCCCGATAATCCGCGACCCGTACCCCGCATCACCCGCGTTGGCATCCACGATGTCTTGCACGCCCTGTTGGCGGGAGTCTCCGGCCAGATAGAACGAGGGGCGCGTCGTCGGGCCGACCAGCGCCACGGGGCCGATGTGGATGCCGTAGGTGTTGTCGGTGACGCTCCCGCTCACGGTCAGGTCGCCCACGTCGAACTGGCAGGCGTCCCCGTTGGCCGTGTCCATCGGCGTGAAGGCCTGCACGTTCGAGTCGGTGTAGACGTAGCCGGTCGCCGAAGCGTAGTACATCCGCCAGTAGGCTTTCGCTCCTCGTGGGATCGGGACGGAGAGGTAGTCCGAAGTCAACAGCGTGCCACTGGCCACGTTGGTGGGCTTCTGCACGCCGCCGAAAAAGAACGGGTAGAACGTCCCGGCCGGGTATTCAATCGAGGCCGCAATGGTCGCCGTGGCCCCGCTGGCGGTGTTCCCGGTCGCGGGGGTCGAATAGCCGTTGTACCAGATAAAGCGGAGGCGTCGGATGTCATCTCTCGCGTAGAAATACCCACGCGACATCAGGTTGCCGGGGAGGTCCGCCGTGATGAGATTCGTGGCGAACCGTCCCCGGGTGCCCACATACCCGACGTAGGACGGCATGACCAGCGGGCGGCGCGCAAGAATGACGCCCATGATCTCAGTCCTGCGCGACGTGCAACACCAGCGTGTAGGTCTGCGACGCAATCGGCGTGTGCGCCGTCAGCGCCTTCAGGGTCCAGTAGATCACGCTCACGCCGGCCGCCAGCGCGGCGGCGATGTACGGTTGCCCCTGCACTTGCAGCGGCGTCGAGAGGCCATCGGTCCCGATGATGTTGGTGCCGGAGATCAGCGTGCCGAGGTGGTTCGCCATGCCCGAGGAGATCGCCCACGCCGCGTTGTCCACGGCGACCCCTGGCGCGGCGGACCACAAGTCCACCTGGAACTGCGCGGTCGCTCGGCTGGCGTCGGTGCCGTTGCTGCGGAGCAACCCACCGAGAATCACCGCCGACGCTGCCGCCGCCCTCGTGATCGTGATCGATGGCACCGTCGGGCTCGTGGTACTCGACGCGACCATGTCGTTGATCGAGTAGGCCGTCGTTGGAGTCGACGGCCGCGTGAGCGTGGAGGTCGGGACAGCCGTGTGACCGACCGGCAGCCCATCGACGACCGACACCACGCGCTGGGGATCGCCATCGACCCCCGTGCCGCCGTAGTCGACCCCAACTGCCTGGATCTTGATCGGCGTGCCGGTGTCGTCGCCACGGCCGGCCAGCGGCAGCGACGCCGGGGGCTTGCCGTCCGCACCGAAGGTGATAGGTGTTCTCGCCATGAGCGTTCTCCTTGGCTCCAGAGCCCGCTTTAGGCGTTGCCGTCGGTCAGGGTGAACCCGGTGATCGTGACCGTCTGCCCGTCCGCCACGACGGTGTTGTCGAGCTGCATGTCGCCGGTCCCGATGCCGCACGTCCCCTGTATCTTGCAGGTCGTGCCATCGCTGGCGTAGATCCGGAAGTGGCCGATCGTGCCGCCTCCGCCCGAGGCCGTCCCCGACCAGGTGCCGGACTTGGCCTTCGCCCCGCTCGACGCGGCGGCCAGATAGTCCGCCGGCAGCGACATGGAGCAGAGTACGGTGCCGGAGTCGGCGGCGGCGCAGTTGGCCGGCGCGGCGCCGCTCCGAAGTTTCAGAACGGCCGACGCGCCGATCTCGGTCTCGATCGCGTCGAGCCGAGCGTTGCGGGTGAGAACTGCGAGCTGGATGCCCATGACGTGCTCCTGTGAATGCCAGGGCGGCATCAGGAGCACGCGCGGCCTACGAAAGGCGGGGCGTGCTGGCGGGCCTGGAAGTAGTGACGCCGGTTCGGTCTACCTACACCGTCGCGTGATCGCGACGGGCAACGTCCGTCGGTCGGTCTCCAATCTGCGCGCGGTCACAGCGCGGCGCCAGGCGGGGGTCACTGGCCTCCTGCGCGAGCCAGCGTTCCCACGCCACGATCGCCATCTTCGCGGCTCGGATCAACATGCGGTGCAATTCTACGCTCGCCGTGGTCACGACGCACGCTCCGGTGTGGCCGACGAGTCCCATCCGGTTTCGTAGGCCCGGACGATCTTGGCCACGTAATCGAGCGGTACGCAGGTATCGCGCCACGAGCCGCTGTTGTAGGCGTCGGCGGCGTTCTCGAGCGTGCCGCCCTGGCTACGCACCAGAAAGCGGCAGACCAGCGGCGCGAGCACGGCATCATCCTTGAGCGCCTCGGGCGGCCCGTTGAACCCGAGCTCGCGTGCGGTCGGGAACATCATCTGCCACGTGCCGTAGCTGCACGCCGCGCCGGGCCCAAAGCGCGCGTAGAGGTCGCGCACTGCAGCCGACTGCCGGTACATCACGCCGCCCGGCGCGTAGGCCCGCTCGTGGCGCGGGACGCCGCGGTCACGGCCGTAACTGGACTCGACGGCCGCGAAGGCCCACAGCACCAGCGCGCCGTCGCAGGGGACGCCGTTGTGCGAGAGCGGCGGCACCTGGGCACCAAACTGGCAGCACGTCTCTCGGAGGGTCATCGCTTATCACTCCTCGGCCGGGCCAATGCGCATCGCCCGCTCGATGTTGGCGAGGCGCGTGTCGATCCCCTGCAGGGTCGCTTCGATGGTGTCCTTGCGCGCGAAGCTCGCCAGGTCCGCGTTCAGCCGGGAGAGTTCACGGTCGCACTGCGCCCGGCACGAGTCCATCCGTTGACTGAGTGCCGCCGGCGTCGAGTCGGTGCGCTGCCTCCACATCCCGATCGCGATGATGAGGCCCAGGATGAGCATGGCCGCCTGCACCACCTGAATGACGTCTGCCACCGCCGCCCAATTCATCGCCGCCGCCTTTCGTGGTGGGTCGGCCGACGGCCGGACCCGCGTTGCCGGCCTACACCACCCCGTGACTCGCCAGAATCGACCACGCCGAGACCCCATCTGACACCAAGAGAATCGAGGGGCACACGCCGTCCGCCGCCACGGGAATCGTGTAGGCCCCTTCCACGCCGTCGATCGTGTCCGACCCGACCGGGTAGAGCGCGATCGGTTGCGTGCCGACGTTCTTCACGATGAGCGGCTTGCCGCGGCCGGCCGCCGGCGGCATCGTCACGTGGCACGGGTTCGGCCCGCCGCTCGAGGCCACGGTTACGAGCACGTCGGTCGAGACGATCGCGTAGAAGTCCGTGACCGACTTCGTGCCGGCCGCGAGTTCGAGCCCGAACCGCTCCAGCCATGTGAGACCGACATCCTCCGCGCCGTCGTGCGGAGGCCCGACCTGGTCGCCGTTCGCGTCCTTGAGGACGAATTGGTAGCCGCCCGCGCCGAGGAACACCGAGGCCGACGGGCGGCCGTCCGACCCAAGGACCAGCGGGTTGTCGTGTTCGACGGTCCGGCCCGCGTCGGTGTAGACCGCCTTGTGCACGGTCGTCGAGCCGGCCTCGAAGCACTCGAGCGTCCCGCCCGCGAGCGGCGCGCCGATCGCGTCGTGGAACTGCAGGTCGATCCAGGACAGCAGCGAACCAGGCAGAGACATCGTCGGTCCCTCAGTGAATCGTCGGTTTCCCAAGCCCCTGGCGCACGACATTCAACATTCGTGCGTAGAGCGCGTTCAGCTTCGCGCGCCGGTCGTCCGGCGAGAGCCGCGGGTCCTCGAACGCCTTGTTGACCTGCTGGCTCAGGGTCCTCAGTCGGGTCTCGGCGAACGCGATCCGGGCGGCCGTCAACCGCGCGTCGCCGCCGTACTCGGCGTCCAGTTCCCGCGTCCGCGCCTTCGCCTTGGCGGTGTCCCCGCTCGCGCGATACTCGTCCACGCTCCGCAGCGCGCCCCGCAGCGCGTCCCGCGTCTCGTAGAACTCCTGGAACGACTGCGCGTCGGCCCGCGGGGTCTCCCGGTAGAAGGCACTCACGAACGGGGCTCGGGCCAGGCCGCCAGACGGCCGCTTGTCCTTCGCGATCCCGGTCGCGGAGAGCCCGGCATCGGTCGCGCCTTCGATCCCGCGCCCGAGGCCGGCGGTGTAGCCGTAGACCAGGTGGTCGAACTTCGCGGGCGCCATCCTAAGCTTCGGCGCGATGAGCTTCGCGGCCTCGCTCGTCCAGCGCCCCGCCTGCAGCTCCGGGTCGAGGGTTGTATCGTAGGGGTTGACGATGCTCCGGCCGCGGAACGTGTCGTAGTTCACCGCCGCTTCTAACGCCGGGACGATGGCGGTCGGCGTGATCGACAGGATCACGTTCCACGCGCTCGACGCGCCGCCCGGGAAGAGGCGGTCGGCCACCTTCTTGTCCTTCCCGCTCATGTAGTCCATCGCGGCTTCGAAGAACGAGCCGAAGATCATCCCGATCTCGAACGGCTTGGGGATGCGGGCCCAATCGTGCCCGTGCGCACGGCCAAGCGGCACGTGCCAATACGTGTTCCGCTCCCACGCCGGCAGCTCGTGGTAGTCCGGATCGGTGTGGTTGAGATACCAGAGCGCCAGCGACTGGAGCGTGATCCCGATGGTCGCCCGCCAGACGGCCCCGAGTGCTCGACGCCGGCGCGGAGACCAATGACCCTTTGGCCCTTCCTTCATCGGAATGGGCGGTTGGCCGTCCCCGCCAAGTGCCTTCCCGCCCGGTCCTGGCGTGCCGCCTCCGGCCGCGGCATCCATCCCGCCGAACACCTCAGCGAGCCGTGCCCACCCCTGCACCCGCGCGTTGAAGAACGCCGTGTAGCGGTTGGCTTCCTTGCTATACCGGCCGCCCCGGGCGAAGTCGAGCGTGACGTCACGGGCCGCGAGCGCCGCGCGGGCGTAACCCTCGGCCGTCCGGCCCTCCTTCTCAACGGCCCCCATGAACTCGCCGAGCCGCGTGGCGACCTCCGTCGCTTCCGAGATCGCCCGCAGCAGTTCGATCGGGTTCCGGACGATGCTCGCGAGGAAGGCCCGGCGCTGGCTCTTCCCCATCCGCCGGAGTTCCTCCCGGATGCGGTTGCGGTCGGCCGAGACGAGCGCGGCGTTGCCGGCGCCGCTGTTCATGAACTGCTGGTAGAGTTCCCCGTTGCCCACGAACTCGAACAGCCCGCGCATTGAGTCGTAGCCGAGACGGAAGCCGTACCGCGAGTTGATGTAGGCCGTCCAGGTGTCGCGGATGGGGTTCCGGGCTGCGAACGACACCGTCAGCGTGGCGCCGGCGCGCAGCAACCGGGCCGGGCGCATCAGGAGGTTGATGACGAGGTCGGAGTGCTTCGGCCCGATCGCGGTGATGGCGTCGTAGAGGGCCTGGTCGTTGGCGGCGTACCACTGCCGTTTACCGTCCTGGATGACCGTCACCAGGCCGCCCTTGCCGGTCGGCATGTAGAGCGGGGTGAAGACCACGGCCGATTCGTCCAGCGCCTCATCGAGGTTGTCCGGCAACTCCACGCCCGCATCCTCCAGCGCCTCACGGATCTGCGGCGTCAGGCGGGCAAGGTTGAACTTCGTGGCGGCCACGGGCGCGGGCACCTTCTCGAGGAACCGCCCGCCGCCCTCGGTCGATTCGGCCTGCGCGACCAGGGCCTGCATCGCCCGGTTCGCCTCGACCATGTTCACGAGCGTGTGTGTGTTCCGAATGATGCTCTCGAGCGGGTTGACGATGTCCCGCGTCGAGCCCTTGATCCGCTTGATGGGCACACTCCGGTTCGCGATCTTGCTCCCGGGGCCCCCACCGAACGCGCCCGAGACGGTGTCCTGCACGCGCTGGTAGGGGACGTAGTGCGGATTCAGCGCCCGCATCTGGACCGCCTGCTCCGGGGAGACCGCGCCGGCCTGCACCGCATAGTCGATGACGGCGTCCTGGAAGTCGTAGACCGCCTGGCGCGCCTCGTCGAACTCGGGCGACTGGAATGCGTCGAGGATCGCCTGGGCTTCGTCCGTCGTCATGCCGGCCTTCATCCCGCGCGCCGTCAGGTCGGCCACGCGGGACGCGACGAGGTAGGCGGCGAACTCGCGCGCCTGGTGCGCGACCGGCTTCAGGGCCGGCTCCAGTCCCTCGGAGAGCTTGGACCCGTCCGGCAGGCGCACGCCGTTCCGGAGGAAGCCGTCCGCCTTCATCGCCGCGCCCCGGGCGAGACGCGCGAGCGCGTAGCCGTTGCGGAGGATCTGTTCTGGCGTGCCGAGTTCCTTCACCATCCGACGGATCGGCGCGAGGTCGTCCACCCATGCGGTCTCAAACCGCAGCATCCAGTCGGCCTTCGGGTCAGGCTCCTGGCCGGTGAAGTCGATACGGGCCAGCCCCCTGGCGATCGAGTCCGCGCCGAGGAATCCGGTGATGAGCGTCCGAGCCTGCTCGATCGAGGCTTTCAACTCGGGCTCGACTTGCAGCGCGTCCTCGAAGGCGGCCAGGTAGAGCGGCGCCCGATTCTGGGCGGACGCCGGGTCGGACAAGTAGAGCCGCAGGAACTCGGCCTCGCCTTCCTTGCGCTTCTCGCCGGGGTCGGCGTCCAGTTCCAGGATGTCGGCGCCGAGCGCCTCAAGTTCTTCGGAGTAGGGCCGCCGCCCGCGCCGGAGGTTCAGGATCGTCGCGACGTGGTGCCCGAGCTCGTGGCCGATGACCTCGAGGTCGTTCGCCAGCTTCGTCCGCACCACCCGCGCCTTGTGCTTGTAGACCCCGAGGGCACGCTGGCTGAAATGTCCGGTCTTGATGGGGAGGCCGCCGAACGCCTCCGACAACCGGGCGACGATCTGATGTGGCGACAGGGGCTCCGTCGACGTCGGTGCCCCGGCGGCCGGCGCCGGGCGCTGGCGCATCGTGGAGACGTCATCGTCAGCCTCAACGTCTTCGCCCTGAGCCTTCGCCTTCCGCCGTTCCTCGGCGGCCCTGGTGCGCTCCAGCCGCTTGGATTCGGCCGCCTTGTCCTTTTCTTTCCCCTCCTCGCGGAGCTCGGCCTCGAGCTCGGCGATCCGGGCTTCTGCGGCCTTGGCGCGGCCCACCGTTTCAGGCGGCGAGGCGAGCACCTTGTCTGCCCGCTCGACCTTCCGCTGGACCTCCTGCCGGTCACGCTTGGCGTCCTCGAGCAGGGCCGGCAGCCCTTCGTAGGCGTCTACGAGTGAGGCGACGAGGTTCCGGCCGGCGCCGAACTCCTTACGGTCCTCGGCGCCGGCGAACACCTCGGCGACCTTGCGCCACTGGTCCTCGATCGGCGACTTCATGAACAGGACGACGTTGTCTTCCCGATACCCGCGGACGTGGCTCGCGCTCAGCTCCAGGCCGCGGACGTTGCCGATCGTCGTGTAGGTGACGTGGCGGCCGGCGTAGCCGACGTCCGTCTTGGTCACGGGCCACAAGGCATCGAAGATGGCGGCGTTGGCGTCTTTGCGGTCGGTGTAGGTCTTCCCGCCGACCGTCACCTCGAACGCCTCGCCGCGCAGCGACCGGAACTGTCCGGTCACCCACTCCCGGAGGCGCCCGATCTCGTCCTCGAGTGCCGCGTCTTCCCTCTGCCCGCTCGCCTTGTCGGCCTTCGCCCTGGCGATGGCGCGCTCGGCGGCCTGCGCCTGCGCCGAGAGCCGGGCGAACTTCGACCGCAGGTCGATCAACTCGATGGTGCGCGGGTCGTTCGTGGCGAGGGCCTGCGCTTCCTCGATCGAGAGCGTGGCTGGATCGTCGTCGCGGAACACCGTGGCGTCACCGCGCATGAAGTCGGTGATGTTCTTCTGTTTCCGGCCGAGCAGCCCATACAGCCACTCGTCGGTGGTGCCGTTGGTGACGTATCGGATGATTTCGACTTCCTTGTAGACGCCGTTCCCCTGCCGGATGATGCGGCCGTGCCGCTGCCGGATGTCACCCGGGCGCATCGCCCGTGGGGCGTCGAATTCCACCTCGAGGCCGAGTCGGGCCTGGATGTTCATGCCCGTGCCGCCCTTGTCCGTCGAGGCCATCAGCACGCGCACGTCGCCACGCCGGGCCGCCTCGAAGAGCGCCAGGCGCTCGGCCGCGTTGCGGGCCTGGTGGATGAATGCGATCTCGCGGGCCGGAACGCCCTTCTTCACGAGGGCTGCCTTGATAGCCTCGTAGAGGTTGAACGCGCCGGTCTCCTGAGTCGCCCACTCGTCTTCGTCGCCTTCGATGACTTCGTCCTCGACCCCGAGCGAATCCCCCTCGGTCGAATCCTCCGCCTTGACGTCCCGGAGGAAGTCGAGCGGGCCCGGGTCCTTCGGCGTGCCGACGTCGCAGAAGACGAGGGCGACGCCCTTGTTCTTCTTCTCCGCCCGCCAGAACTTCGCGATCCGGTCGGTGGCGTCCTGGAGCCGTGAGCCCTTGTAGTCGGTCGCACGGTTCCCGAGCACCAGGCGGGGGTCGACCGCCGCCAGGCGCGCGTCGTTCATGATGGTCAGGATGTTGTCGAGCTTCCCGGTCGGCTCGCCCGTGAGCGGGTCCGGCCGCGCCGGCGCGATGTACTCGCGCGTCTGCCGGTCGACGTGCGGAGGCATGGCCTTCACGTTGGCCAGGCGGTCGGAGAACCAGCGTTTCAACTGCGGGTAGAGTGGGTGCGCCGGCGTCTTGGCGACGTCGATCTTCCCGCCCTTCATCGTCGGGAGCTGGAGGTACGGCATGTCCTCCCACCCGACGTAGTCCATGACCTGCGAGACCATCCGATAGAGCAGGTTCAGGTTCCGGTAGTCGCGGAGGCGGAGGACTTCCTGGTAGCTGCCGTCGGGCCGCTGCTCGGTCGTCGGCAGCGCCGAAGCGAACATGGTGTACCAGTTGTCGAAGTTCTCGACCCCGTAGTCCCTGAGCGCCTGCGGCTGGAGATACCGCTGCATCGTGAAGATTTCCGCGATGCTGTTCATGATTGGCGTCGCGGTCGCCAGCACGAGGTTGCGGTGGCTCGACTGCTCGTTGATGTCCTGCACCTTCACGAAGAGGTCGAGCGCCCGGTCGGATTCGGATCGGCTGAGGCCCCGGATGTTGTCCATCTTCGAGAAGTAATAGAGGTTCTTGAAGGCGTGGGCCTCGTCGACGAACAGAGCATCGACGCCCAACTGTTCCCACGTCAGCGCGTCGTCCTTCTTCTTCTCGAGCGATCCCTTCTTCTTGGCGATCTTGTCTTTGATGCGGTCGACGGCCGCGGCGAGTTGCTTTGTGCTCACCGATTTGCCGTCCTCGGCCTTCGCCTTCAGGTAGGCATCGGTGAGCTCCCGCTCCCACTGCTCGAGCGTCTCGACCAGGCGGGCCGTCGACACCCGGAGCAAGCCGAACGACGAGTGCGGCACGAGGACCATGTCCCAATCGCCGAACGCGATCCGGGCCATCGCCTCCTGGCGCTTGTCGGCGCCGAGGTCCTTCTCGTCGAACGCCAGCACCTTGGCCGCGGGGTAGGCCCGCATGATGTCTTCCCGCCACTGGCCGAGCAGGTGCGTGGGGACCGTGATGAGCGGCTTCCGGGCCCGCCCGGTGCGCCGCATCTCCATCGCCGTCGCGATCATCGCGAACGTCTTGCCGGCGCCGACCTCGTGCGCGAAGAGCGTGTTCCCCGTGGCGAGCGTGCGCCAGATCACCGCCCGCTGGTGCGGGTGCAGGGCGAACGGCAGCGCCAGGCCGGGCAGTGTCAGGTGTGACCCGTCGAAGATCCGGGCCACCGTGCGGTTGAAGCGGGTGTTGAACGTCGACAGGAGCCGTTGCTGGACGTCCTCGTGCTCCATCACCCACTGCATCCACTGGGATCGGATCTCGTCGAGGTTGCCGCGGGCCGCCAACGTCGCCTTCTCGTCGCGGACGTAGTGCCGGTTGTCCTTGTCGCCCTCCATCGTGCCGAGGTCCGGCGTCTTCAGGTTCAGCGCGTCGTTGAGCAGGTCGAGGAACCCGTAGGTCTTCTCCTTGGCCGGACCGTAGGTGACGGCGAGCGCGTGCTGAGTGGAGGCGCGCGTCGCGGTGTGGCTGTTGCCGGACCCGACGGTGACCGACCAGGTCACGTAACTCTCGGCGCCCTGGAGCTTCGCGGTGACGGCGTCGTCGCCGAGGCCGAGGGCCTGCGCGACGAAGGCGGCCAGGTCATCCTCGGGCACCCAATGCGAGCCGAGGGTGATCGAGACGGCGCCGCCGTAAAGGTCGTCGGCGGTCTTGTCGGCCGGCTGCACCGCCCGGAGCGCGTCGACGTTCACCTGGAACTTGGGGTCGTCTTTGGCCGCGGCCTCGGCGTCGGCCAGCTTCGTCTTGACGTCCCCGCTCAGGTACTCGTCGGCCAGGACGGTGGACCCGTCGGGCTGCTCGAAGATCCGGCCGAGGTGGGCGAGCTCCGCTTTCAGGGTGTCGATCGGCTGGCCAGAGATCCGCGCCATGTAGGGCCAGTCGATCCGCGTCTTCGTGCCGACCGAAGCCATCAGGGCGTCCACCGCGGAGTCGGCGTGGTCAATCTCGCGCTCAGCCCGGATGGTTCGCTTCGTGAAGATGTCGTGCTTGGCGACGAACTCGTGCGTCACGCGCAGCCGTTGCTCGCCGTTCTTCAGCGTCACGACCGCGGCCGTCGGCTTCAGGATCTCGAGCCCGCGGAGGTTGTGAGACTCGGGATCGATGTCGAACAGGCGCCGGTTGATCTTGTCGTTCAGTCGCCCGTGGGCCTTGACGAAGCCGTCGTAGGCTTTGCCGAGGGCCCGCTGTGCCTTCGCGATCTCGGCGTCGGTCGACTCCGTGTTCTCCATCGCGGCCACGGTCGCGCGCAGCGCGTCGCGGACCCCGATCATGCCGGCCACGCGCTTGACCGCGGCCGAGTCGACGACCTCCGACTTCGTCTTCTGGTTCTTCCGGGTCGGGGTGTGGTCGACGATCTGGCCGTCGCTCGTGACACGGTCGATGCGGCCCTTGGCCGGGCTTACGCGCAGCTCGTTGACCTTGTAGCTGTCCTTGTCGGCCATGCGCGGCGCCGGCGCCGGTGCCGTGGCGCTCGTCGTCGCGGGCACGTAGGACCCGGGGGGCAGGAGTGTGGCGAGGGCCGTGCGCAAGTCTCCGGTGACGTCGTCGCTCTTGGCGGTGACGGTATATTCCCCGGACCCGTACATCGTGCCTTCGGTGCTCTCCTTCCCGAGGACCAGGTCGGGATGCGCCGTGTACCACGCGGAGCGGTAGACGTTGTTCTCGCGAGACTTCCGATTGCGGCCCCACCCGCTCGAGGATGTCGTCGAGAGGTCCTCGGCCTTCGGCGCCTCGATGAAGAGGTCCGCGTTGCGCGCGACCTTCTCATCCGGCATGAACCGCTGGAGCACAACCAGGTCGGTGACGACCTCCGTCTTCGCGCTCTTGTCGAACGCGCTGTTCGGCAGGCGGACGGCGCCGACAAAGTGCGCCCGCTCCATCAGGTAGCGCCGGAAGCCCGTCGCCTCGGCTCCGTCCATGGTGTAGCGGGACGTCAGGAAGACGATGAGCCCGCCCGGGCGCACGTGCTGCATCGCCTTCGCGAAGAAGTAATTGTGCAGGGGCTTCGTGAGGAACTTCTGCGCGCCGGCAAACTCCGGGTCCTCGACGCCCGTGTCCGCGAAGGGCACGTTGGAGATGACGAGGTCCTGTGTGCCCCGTGCGACTCGGGCGTCCTGGTAGCCGACCGCGTGCACGCGAGCCCTTGGGTAGAGCGCCTGTGCGATGGCGGCCGTCATCGGCTCGAGCTCGACGGCGGAGAGCGTGGAGGCGGCGCGCACATCGCCGGGCATGAGGCCGAAGGCGTGACCCGTGCCGACGGCCGGCTCGAGCACGCGCCCGCCCGTGAATCCGGCCGCCGCGAGCACGTCCCACACGGGCCGATATAGGTCGTAGGTGAAATGGGCGTTGCGCGTCGAGTGGAACGCGGAGTCGCGCTCGGCCTCCGACAGCAGCGACCGGAGGTCCTGCCACACGGCGGTCTGGTTCGCGCTCCAGCCGTAGTCGGGCGTGGTCGTCCGCGGGTCGACGTACTCGGCGAGGTCGGACGCGCCCCATCCGACGTAGCGGGCGAGCACGTCCTGCTCGTCGGGCGTCGCGTACCGCTTCTCGGTCTGGAGAGTCTTGACGAGGCGGATCGCCTCGACGTTGCCGCGCGCCCGCTCGAGTGGGCCGCGCTTGATGATGGCCTGAACGCGCTCAGGAGTGAGTTGGTAGTCGGGAGCCTTTACGCCTGGGTCGTGGGTGTCTCCGGCGGGGGATAGAGCCACTCGTTCCGGTAGCGCGTCCACGCTTCCGCGTCGGTCAGCTTCGGATCCCTCGCCTGCGCCAGCAGGCTGCTGTACTCCGTTCGGTGCCACGCGGCCCGAATCGCTCGGTCGAGTGCCAACGGCCCCTGGCTCTCCAGTTGCTTCGACAGGTTCGGCAGGAACCGCTGCCAATACGCCTTCGCGTCTAGCTCCCGCGGGCCGAGGGGTTCCGCCTCCACGCTCGGCGGGTTGTCCGGGTCGTACACGCCCACTATCTCTGACATTGGCGGCCTCCCCTTCTGAGGATACCGTAGGGCCACCTTCCGCCGGAGTCAAGGCCGGCGCGGCGGTCGCAAGAGAATTGCCCTCGAGGAGGTCGTTCGCCCAATCCATTTCGCCGAGGTACCACGGACTCCCCATCTCCGAACCGACCCTGTGTGAGTAGTCGATGACCGATGAGATGTAGGCCCGCAGGGTATCCTCGGTGATCGTCTTCGGACGAGCCGGCCGCACCAGCGCCGTTTTGCCCTCGAGGGCGTCGGCCGCCTTCGTGAGCGCGGCGGCGGCGTCTTTCAAGGCGGAGGCGGCCGGATGAGCAGCCGCCGGCGCCGTCGGCTCGCCGGCTCTCTCTTTTTCCCGGCGTTCCCGTTCCGAGGTGATGTCGGCCTGGATCGCCTCGATGCGGCTCTTCTCTTCCGCCGTGAGGGTCGGGTCCTCAAGACCGTCGGTGACGTTGCGCGCCAACGTGTCGAACGCTTTGTCGTCCAACTGGCCGAGGCCGTTCACGCCCCAATACGGGGCCTTGGTGCGATGCACTCGGTCTGCGATGTTGATCGCGGTGTCGGCCGCTTCCCGCCGCTTGGCCTTTTCCTTGTCCGACAACTCGGGTGCGGGGGCCGGCTTGTCCTCCGCCGCGATCTTGGCGGTCGCCATCTCCAGCCAACCCCGCCAGTTTTCGGCCTCGTGAGCGTTGAGCCTCGGGAGCGCCTCCGACAGGTCATCCCGAAATTGGCGCAGCTCCTTGCCCGACAAGTGCTCCACGCCGTTGCCGGCGTGCTCGTTGATGACGGCCTCCGCGCGTGCGCGGGCCGATAGTTCCGCGGTGCTCTGCGGTCCGGTCGCTTGCGAGTGGGGAACTTCACCGACCGGTCTCTTCTGTCCCCCACCGACATACTCGCCTTCGGGCGTCACCTGGTTGGTCGCGGCCGGCGCCTGCCAACCCTTCGCGGGTTCGGCCGGCTGCGCCCGCCGAGCCTCGATGCGCTTGACGGCCGCCAGCGTCTCGGTCTTGTCAGGCGCGGTCGAGTGGCTGCGCGGACGTGCGCCGGTAAGCGGGTTGCCTTCCTTGTCGCTCTCGACGACCTCGACGCTCCAGTCGTGGTCAGCGGTCGCGGGGTGGTAGGCGAGGACCTTGTCCCACTTGCCCCAATAGTCGCTGTAGACGACCGCCCCTGGCCGATACACCTCGGCGCGGAGATCAGCGGGCGTGACCTTCTTCGGCTTCTTCGGGGCCTTCACAGTGGCTTTCAGGCTCGCCGCCACCGCGGGGGACTTCGCCGAGGCTTCTTCCTCGGCCTCGAGCTTCGCCAGGTGCTGCGGGTAGTCGTCGGCCAGCTTCGCCATCTTCTCCATGAAGGTGTGCGAGCCGACCTGGTCCGGCGTGTATTTCTTCGACTCGTTCCATGCCTGGCGGTACTGCCGGGAGAACTCGTCGTAAGTCAGCGTCGGTGCCGCTGGCGCGCCTGTGACTGCGAGCTCGGGCACGGCCTCTTTCGGCCGCGGTTTCGACACGCCGCGTTCCTTCTTCCGCTTTCCGGCCTCGGCGTCGGCCTCGGCCTCGGTCGCCCCGAATCCGACAGAGGCGCCAATCTCCCGGTCGCCGACCTGGCCGAGGCCGGCCGTCTTGAGTGCCGTGCTCACCGCGGCCTCGACCCGATCGCGCAGGCCCGTCAGGTCGCCACCGGTTCCCGGCTGCAGGGCGACGTTGAGCGCGAACTCATCGCCGCCGACGCGCGCGACGACGTCGCCAGGACGAAGGGTCTGCCGTAGCGCGTCAGCGACGACCTGCAGCGCCCGGTCGCCTTCGGAGTGGCCGAGGGTGTCGTTGACCGCCTTGAAGTTGTCGAGGTCGATGCGGGCCCACGCCCGGCCCGGTTCCTGTTTCTTCGCCCTGCGGTTGAGCCCGTTCATGTTGAACAGGTTGGTCAGCGGGTCACGCTCGGCATCGTCGAAGAAGCCCTTGCCGACGTCGGCCTGTCCCTCGGCGACCGTGGCCTGCAGGCGCGCCAGAGCGTCGATCCCTCTCTGCACCCTGGCAGGGACCGGTGCGGTCTCCTGCGGCATCGTGACCGCGCCCGGAGCCGCAGCCGGCGCGGGTACCGGCGCGGCCGTCGCTTCAGCAGAAGCGGGTGTCGTCACGGTCGGGGCCGGCGGCGCGGGCGCGACCTGTTGGGCCACCGCCGGCGCTGAGCCGACGACCGATACGCGCACATCGGGCGACGGCTGCGCGGGCCGCTTGACGCTGAACTGGTCGGTCGTCGGGTTGTACTCGACCGGCGACGGGCCTTCCGTTGGCAACTCGGGCGCGGGTGTCTTGACCGGCGCCGCCTGAATCTCGACCGCCCGGCGCTGCGCGGCCACCTTCGCGGTGATGTCGGCCTCGCTCAGCCCGCGGGCTTTCAACTCGCCGAGCGCAACTTGGGCCTCCGTCGACGTCGCCAGCTTCCTCGAGGGTGTGTTCGCGATCTCGCGTACGAGCATGTCGATCGTCGGCGGGGCTTGCGGGTTCCCGATGTCGAGCACGGCGCCAGGCGTCGAGGGCTTTGGCACCGGGGCCTGCCACTGAATCGTCTGAGGCGTGCGGGTGGTGTCCAACTCGCCGAACGGAATCGTCTTCGCGCCGGGAATCTCGCCGGGACCGTAGAGCCGCGAGAGAATCGTGCCGACCTGAATCGCCTTCTTGGTTCCCGCCGCCACCTGAGCGACGCGCTTCGCGCCGCCGGCCGCGGCGATCGTGGCCGCGAGGTTGGAGACGAACCGTTGCTCCTCGGGCGACGCACCGGACAACTCGGCGGCCTTGCCCGCGCCCGCGCCCGCGAGATAACTCGTGCCGAGCGCCAGCAGGGTTTCCGGTAGGGCGAGCACGAGGCCCGCAGCCACGGCCGGAGTCGCAGCCTTGCCGGTGCCCTCCATCATGTCGGACCAGGCGTTGAGCGCCTTCTTGTCGACCTCGGGCCGACGGTCCTGGACGTACAACTGCCCCGTCCGGCTCCTGGCCATGACCGTTCCGGGCGTGCCCGGCGCCGGCGTGGGAGCCATCGCGATTTCTCCCGACACCTTCGCGCCTTGCACGAACTGCTGCACGCCTCTCGCGGGGGTCGAAATAATGTCGTCGATGGTCTGAGAGGGCGGCCCCTGCACGTACAGTTGACCCGTGCGGCTTCGCGCCATGACCGTACCGGGCGGGAGCGCAGGCGGCGCCAGCGGAACGCCGCCACTGGACGGCGCGTGCATCACCGCGAGCCTTTCCGGCAGGGGCGTGTCGTTGCTGAAGAGCGTCCGCGCTTCGGCGATGGGGTCCGACTTGCCAAACAGGGTCCGCGCCTCCGCGAGCGGATCGCCGGCAGGCTCGGGCGCCAACCGCCCCTCGATCTTCTCGACGTAGTCCTGTGTCTCCGTGAAGGGCGGAACGCCGCCATGCCGCTCGACGGCCTCGGGGCCGGCGTTGTACGCCGCGAGGGCCAGGCGCCGGTTGCCGCCGAACCGGTCCAGCATCTGCCGCAGGTAGAGCACGCCGCCCTTGATGTTGTCGTCCGGGTCGTTGGGGTCGACTCCCAGGTCACGCGCCGTACCTGGCATCAACTGCATGGACCCGACCGCGCCCTTCGGCGACCGGGCACGGGGGTTCCCACCGGACTCGGTCTGAATCACCGCCCGCACGAGATCCACGGGCACACCGTAGGCCGCCGCGTATCGGTCGGCGGGGTCGGTCGGCGCCCCAAGAGTCGCGCGGGCGTCACGAACGGGATCGGCGGTCTCGGGTTCCATTAGCTACCTCAGCGCGTCGTACTGAGCGAGCAACTGCTGTCCCTGAACCTTGAGCGCCGCCTGTTTCGCGGGGTCCCGCTCACCCTTGACCTGGTCCGCCAGCGCGCGAATCTGTTGCTCGAGGCGCGCCTTCTGCGGGCTGGCCGTCGTGGTCGACGTGTTCGCGGCTGCTGGCATCGATGCCGTCGGCTTGGCGCCAGCGTTCTGCGACGGAGGCTCCCACGCCGGCGTGTTCACGCCCTTGACCTTCCAGCCGGCCTCAGCGAGCGACCCGACGGTCTCCTGGTTGGTCTGTGCCCGATAGCTGTTCTCGATCTCGAGCAGGCGGCCCTGGAACTCGTCGTCGTCGATCTCTTCACCCTTCCCGACCCACTTCCTCGAGTCGCCGTCCCACTTGTAGGCGGCCTTCAGCTTGTCGATGCGCGCGTCGCGGAAGCGGAGCGCCGCGCCCTTCTGGGCCTCGGAGAGTCCAGCCTGACCGCCGAGCCGGTCGTTGCGTTCCTGACTCTGCCGCTCGAGTTCGAGGTTGTGCCGCTTCTGCTCGGCCCTGGACTCCGCCGTGTCAGCCAGGCGGCGCCGCTCTTCCGGCGTCATGGCGAGCGTGGCCATCCGGTCGGGCGCCTTCTCGTCGTACTGCTCGGGCACCAGCGCCAACACCGTCTGTGGCGCCCCCTGCGCTCTCAGGATGCCTCGGTAGGTGCTCCACAACTCCGGCGTCTTCGCGCCGGACATGATCTGACCGGACAACGCCAGCCAGTCCTGTTCGGTCTTCGGCCGCTTTTCGAGATGCGTCAGCATCTCGTTCTGCCAGGTGGTGTACTCCGACGCCTTCATGCCGATGCCACGGAGGAAGTCCACGGCCTGCCGCGCTTTCGACTGACCGCTCGCGTCGGGCTCGTCCCACACGTCAGGAAGCATGGCGGCCAGGCGCGGCTCGTACTTCTGGAGGTAGCCCTTCGCCGCGGTGAGCGTGCCCTGGTCCTTGACGCCCTGAACCACCTGCAGGCCCTGCTCGAGCTGCTGCCGGTAGACGTCGTTCTCGGCCTTGAGCGTGTCGAGGTGCGTCTTGCGCTGCGCGGCGATGGCAGACTCGAAGCGGAGTGCGGCCGCGCCGTGACCCGATTGCTGCAGCGTGTTCGACACGGCTTCCGGGTCGTCCGGGTGCTGCGCCATCGCCTCGCGGAGCGCCGCGTCGTCGCCAGCGGCCTGCACGCGAGCCTGTGTCTCGAGCTGACGGTCCTTCAACGCCATCACGTCCCCGAGTTTCTGGAGGACGTTCGGCGCCTGCGG
This sequence comes from bacterium, assembly GCA_021372775.1. Lineage (NCBI taxonomy): Bacteria > bacterium. The sequence goes on from JAJFTU010000402.1 coordinate 44,822, forward strand.
CGCCCGAGCCGCAAGCGGAATGTTGGGGTCGATGCCCATAACTGGCTCCTGGCGCGATCAGCGGCCGAAGATCCGACTCTCGACGTTGTTGACGTCGTTCCGAACGTAGCTGCTGCCCGTGTTCGGCGCGAGGCCCTGGTTCTGCCAGTACTTCATCAGCGCGGCGTCGGCGATGCTCATGCCCGCGCCAGCGAGGCCGCTCCCCCAGGCGTTCCCGGCCCCGACCACGCCGGCCGCCCCCGCGTTGCCCGCGCCCGTGATGAGGTCCGATCCGTCGTTGCCGAAGTCTCCCGCGGCCGCCGCCTGCCCCGCCGCGGCCGACTGGCCCTGGCCCGATAGCGCCATCAGGCGCTGGAACTGTTTGTTCTGGTTGTTCTCGAATGTGCTGAAGGCGGTCCCGTACTGGTCCTTCGCGCGGCCGTAGACCTCGTTGTACTTCGTGTCGGCGTAGTCCTGCGCCCACTTCGTCAGGTCCTTCATCGCGCCGCCGGTCAGCAGCGTGCCGCCGGCCGCGGCGGACCGCTGCAGCGCCTTGATGCCTTCGTCGAAGCTGAACTGGAATCCCGGGTCCTTCCGGGCCTGTTCAGCCGTCGGCGCCACGAAGGGCGTCGTCCACGGCTGCATCAGGCCGCTGGCCATCACCGACGCGAGCGGGAACTGCCCGCCGCCCGTGAAGGTGCCTGGAACGAAGTCGCCGCCCGTGTCGATGGCCGGCGGCGTCGTCGGCGTCTCGGTCAGGGTCGGGGGCTGGCCGCCCACGGTGTACTGCGGCCCGTTCACTCCGACCGGCGCGTTGTCATCGAACCACGACATAAGGCCCCCTACTGAACGAGCGTCGCGCCCTTGGCGACGTAGTGGCTCGCGACGCGCCGCGGCACGGCCTGCTGGCTGCCGTCAGGCGCCCGCAACAGGACCATCTCGATGTCGGCCGGCTCTCCGCCGTTCTGCCTGGCGACGGTACGCGTCGACCGCATGGTGTCCATGAACGGGCCGGGTCTCGGGGCCCGCGTCGTCGACGTGCCACCGTCCGTGATCTGCTTCGCCGCCGGCGCCGGCCGGAAGCCCATGAGCGCCGAGAGCGTCTGATTCGCCTGGTTCCCAGACGTCACCCACGGCTGGAGGTCGGCCCGGCGCGTGGTGAACATCTCGCGCTGGAGCGCCAGCGCGTCACTCGCGGATTTCTGCTGAATGTCAGCCGCCTCGCCGGCGGAGTGCGCCGCGATGGCCGCTCCGCCGACGGACCCGGCGGGACCGATGATGGCTGGCAGGAAGGGGGCAACCGGCATAGCTACCTCACGATCGGAAGCACGAACGATTCCGCAGCGATGGGAACGCCGCCGCACCGAATCAGCAATTCTCGGATCTTCAAGTTGTCGGCGCCGGTCCACACGCGCTCGTACCCGAACGCCTTGACCGCTCTGCGCATCGCCAACCAGAGGCGAACCGGCACAACCGGGTCCGCCTGGAACTCCGGATCGACCTCGATCCCCTCCGCGTGCAGTTGCAGGACCGCAGCCCACTGCGCCACGATTCGCCCATCGACCTCGACCACCGGCAGACGCACGCGCTCGGGATGCGTCCTGAGCGCGTCGAGCAAGGGACCGATCGAGGACCCCGCGAGGCGGTCCCACTCGTCCACGGGCAATTCGCGGCTGGTCAGCGCCACCTCAGTACCCCGGAATCCCTGGCATCGCGTCGATGAACGCCCCGAGCAGCGTGATCGCCCGCGGCCCTTCGAACGTGAACCGGAACACCCACTCGCGCGCGCGACCGAGCGCGCGCCACATCGGCTGACGTAGGAAGTCGTCGCTGTCGGCCATCGTGACAATCAGCGGCGCGCCCCACGTCTTCCCGTGGTCCTTCGAGACTTCCAGCGTGAACACCGGCGTGGGGTCTTCGCGCCCTGGCGCCGTCGGTCCGAGTTCGAGGTGGACCTGCAGCCAGTTCACGAAGATCCACGTCTGATCGGCCGAGAAGTACGTGGTCTGCCGCACGCACCGGATCGGCCGGGTGAAGTAGCGGTAGTGCACGCCGGTCGGCACAACCCCGGGCGTCGCCGCGATGACGGGCGTCAGCGTGCGGAGCACCACGCGCGTGAGCGCCACGGCCGCCGACTCTCCCGATCCGGTCAGGCTGCGCAGACTGACTCTCGTGACGCCGACGGGCGCAGTGATCCCGTCGCCCGTGAGGGTCCGCACCGCAACGCGCGTGAGGTCAATCGCCTGCGAGGCCATGACTTAGTACGTCTTCACCGCGCCCGCTTCCATCGCGTTGAACTCGGCCTCGGTCCATGCGAGATCCGTCGCCGGGTTCACAGTGAACCGCGGCCGGAATCGCTGGATGCTGGTGCTGAGTCCCTGGGCGGACGAGTCGAAATGATCGTCGGCCACCTGCACCGAGGCGGCGACCGAGCCCCACCCGGCCGCCTCGATACGGGCGTCCAGCACGGCCATGACATCCACGATCGGCGCGCCCGCGTTCTTCAATACGTCGTGGCCGTAGGTTTCCCGGTCGCCAACACCGGACAGGACCACGTAGGTGGTCAGGTCGTCTGGTTCCGGCGACTCGTTGACCCGGGTGTAGTGGTCCGTGCCCGAGCCCCCGACGGGCGTCCCGAAGTTGTTGTCGAGAGAATCCCCGGTCGGGAAGTGGCTATCCACGCGGTAGTCCCCGACGACGTCCGAGGCCAGAATCAGATCATCGAAGTAGACGGCCGTCGCGGCGGGCCCGCAGTACCCGCAGCCGTAGACCAGGTGCGTGATGCTTGCCGTCGCGCCGTTCTGGGTGTTGAGGCCGGTGAGCTGCAGGACGTTCGTGTCGTTCACGTAGACGTCGATCGTCCCGGCTGTCGCATGAATCGTGACCACGGCCTGCAGCGACACGGCGGTCGCACCAACGACCCCCGCCTCTGACGTGCCAAGCACGGTCGCGCCGACACCACCCTGCGAGAAGTCGTATCCGGACGCCGCGGCGTCACGGAGGGCCGAGAGCGAGCCGTCCGGGTTGAGGCGAATTGAGACGTGGCCGCCGTCCCCGTTCTGGAAGTCGAAGAGGTAGATCGCGCGAGCCAGTTGGTTCGTCACCTGGACGACGCACCTCGCGGCGAGCGTGGGTGTCCCGCCCGACCGCGCGAAGCGCGAGACGTAGTCGCCCATCGCGGTGGCGGCCTGGCACAGCAGGCGCCGGCCGCCAAAGCGGCCACCGGTGACGGTCGTCGGCGTGCCGATGACACGCGCGTGTTCGCGCGCCGGGCTCGTGTAGTCGTCGAAGCCGTCGTAATCGTAAATGGTGGTGGACATCGTTCGCCTCTACTCGGCGTACCCCTGCACGATTTCCGAGAACCAGACGCCGAGCGCCTCGCAGTAGGTCATCCGGACGAGGTCGCACTTGCCGGGGGTCAGCGTGACCGTCGGCGCGACCCCGCCAGGCCAGGCCACGGACGCCGGCCAGGTCACCGCGAATCCCCCGCTGCCGGACCGGACGGCGAGCAGATACTGCCCCCCGTCCTCACCATTCCGAATGGCGACGGCGCAGGACGCGGTCAGCGTGACGATCTGTTTGCGCCCTCGCGACCAGTCCACGACCGCCGCCGATCCCACCGGCCCGCGGTCTATCCACTCGATCGGTTCTGGCTGAAAGAAGTCCGACCACGGGCCACGCATCACGAAGCGTCGATCGTCGACCAGCGGCGCGGAGAGCGGAGGGATTCTCGCCATTACGCCGCCTCCACGAGCGTGTCCTCGGCCACCTCGAGGTCCACCGCGTAGATCGCGCCCGTTGACGGATCGCCCACCAGGTGCTGCCCGTTGAAGCAGGTGTGGCAGCGCGCCGGGAACGGCCGCCAGTTCGCCCGGTCGGGGTCCCACACGCCCCACTCCATCCAGGCGTTTGTCGAGACATCGAAGAGCCAGGTGGTCGGCAGGTCGGGGACGTAGAGCGCGTACCAGAGGTGCTTTTCGTACTCCATCGCCCACGCCACGGCCTCGGCGAGGCGAGCAGACTTGCCGAGTTGGTGCTGGACCGCGTGGGTCGAGACGACAACGGGCGTGTAGCCGTTCATCCGCCAGACCTGGCCGCGTCCGTGGGCGTCTTGCCCGATGTAGTAGATCGTGTTGTCGAGCACCACCGCCGACCACGGGGCGAGGATGCCGTGCTCGATCTGGGCGCCGCCGTAGGGCGCGAACGGGAAATTCGACGCGCCGTTGTTGTACCAGACGGTCGTGTTCTTCGAGCCCATCAACCAGAGTTGGCGCTGAAGGACCACCATCGCCCGAAGGTTGTCCGACGACGTCGAGACCTCGCCGAGGTCGAGGCCGTCCCACGAGGTTCCGTTCTCGAGCGAGGAAATCTTGAACTGGCGCGTATTGCCCCGCAGCCCGACGAAGTACCCGTCGACGAACGCCGCCATCGTGAGCGGCCTGGGCAAGTCCGGGTCGGTGATCTGCGCGAACCGGTTGTGCCGCAGGTCAAAGCGGTAGCCCCTTCCGCCTGACGTCGTGAGGACCTGATAGCCGGCGGTGCCGTTGCTGCTGATGGTCGCCGGGTTGGCGTCTGGCGCCATGACGCCGCGGGCGATGCTCGTGCGGTTCGCCAGCACCTCGTAGAAGCGGTCGCCGCCGACCCCGAAGCACCGGCCGTCCTCGCTCCACAGCGCCCGCACCGGCCCGCCCGGTAGGCACGTGTAGGGCGTCACGGCAGGTCGGCCGCGCATGATGGGCTCGCTCGGTCCGCTCCCTCCGTCCACAACCTCCGGGTAGAGGTTGATCGTCCGCTCGAGGCTGACGTGCCCTGAGCGGGACGGATTCGAGGGGCCGATGAAGCCAGGCAGGCGCATCGGTCAGTCTCCCGTGAAGATGTCGAACCGGTCGGGTCGATTCAGCAGCGCGACGTCGACGCGGACCGGCTCGCTGTGAATGTTCGACCGCTTGATGTCGGCCAGCGCATCGGCTGCGTCCTGTTTCAGTTGCCCGTCGACCGGCCGGCCGAAGGGGCGGCAGCACTCGACGGCGAGGTTCAACCGAATAGCCTTCTCGTACCCGGGTGGCAGGGTCAGCTCGGTCACCAGCGAGGGCACGCTGCCAAGCGGAGCCGGCAGGTACAACACCGGCCGGATCGTCACGTCGGTTGGTACGGGCCAGAAGTAGAGCGTGCCGACCGCCGCGTCAGCGTTGTAGTAGAACCGTCGGGGGAACGTGTTGGGCAGGAGTTTCATGCGCTCTTCCTGCCACTGCGCCTTCGTGTAGGGGTCGAGTTCTCGCTCGAACGGCGTCACCGTGCCGGGGAACTGGACCGCGACCTTGTCGATGAACACCGGCCGTGTCGGCGTCACGAAGTTGGGCGCGGGCGTGACCGAGGACGGTCCGACCGTGTAGCCGTCCTGGTTCGCCACGAACGTGAAGAGCGTCCGGGTGTAGTTGTAGATGGTCAACTCCTGGGTGCGCCAGGCGTCGAGCATCGAGTTGAACCGGCGGAGAACCTTGTAGGCGTCCGAATCGCTCACCTGTTGTCCGCCGCCGTGGCAACCGATCTCATCGAGCGTGTCGGTGATGAGCTCGAGGGCTTTCACTTCTTGCCGCCTCTCCCGCCGCGGCGGCCGGTGGCCACCTCGGGCTGATCGGACGGTTCAAGGTCGAGGGCTTCGGCCGGCTCGCTGGCGAGGGACGCCTCCGGCGCCGGACCGGGTTCGACGACCCCGCCGGGCTTGTTGGACCATCCCGGTCCGAGTCGCTTCTCGTCCTCGGCCGTGTTGACCAACCGCTCGCCGTGCTCGGCGTGGTAGCGGACGCACGGGTACGGGGCGCCCTGGACCTGGCGAGGCTTCTGGTCGTCCTTCTTGATGCCCCAGACCGAGCCGGCGCGCTGCACCATCAGGCGCTGACCGAGCCGGGTGAGCCAGTCGACGAAGCCCATGACCGCCTGTTCGACCTCGGGGAAGTTGATGTCATGGCCGGCGAGCGTGCCGCCGACCTTGACCTTCGGCCACCAGGCGCGCAGTTCGGCCGCGACATGCGGACCGGAGTGGTCGTCATCCAGGAAGACGAAGTCGAGGCTCGAGTCCGCGTAGGTCGCCGACATCGCGAGGCTGGAGCCGACGCGGATGTGGACTTCGCCGGCGACGGGCCGCAAGAAGTACTCGGCCGCCTCCTTGACGCCGCCGCGCTCGGCGACCGTCCGGTCGTACCAATGCAGGTCCGCCGCGTCGATGAGGTCGCGCCGCAGACCCGCGAACGTGTCGATCGTGTCGAACCAGATCGCCTTGTGCGCGTTGTGGATCTCGACGCCCATGCAGGCGGCCGACTTGCCGAACAGCGTGCCGACCTCCACGAAGCGCGCGCCGTCCTGCGCGGCGGCCACGTGCGCGGCGTAGACGGCCTCGAAATCGAACCAGCCAGGGATCTCCTCGTGAAAGTGCTTCACTTCGCGTCCTCCCTGAACGTGGCGAACACCTCCGGCCCGCGGGCCAGAGCCGTCAACCACTCGTCTCCGTGCACGGTCGGCCACACGGCCAGATTGGTGATGTGGCCGAATCGAATGGTGGGGTCTCCGTAGAGCGGGATGCCGGCCTCGTAGAGCTTCCGGCAGAAATCGAGGTCGTCGCACCACTCGTCTTCCCGGCCTTTGAACTGGCCGAGCGTCCACCAAGGAGAGTCGATACGACGGAAGACGTCGGTTCTGACCAGGAGCCCGCCCGACGTCGCGGCGGCGAGTTGCACGAGGCTGCCGTCGGTCGGGATGTCAGCGAGCCGCATCATGCACTCGAGCCGAGGCTGATTCGCGTGGAACCAGATCGGCTTGAACTCCGGCATCCGGCGCAGACTCAGCCCGACAACGGCATCGAACTGCCCGCCACGCTCCAGCATCTTCGTGAGCACGTCCGGCTGAAAGACCAAGTCGTCGTCGAGGAAGAAGATGTGCTCGGCGCCGAGCTCGAGCGCGCGCCGGACGATGAGGTTGCGATTCTGCGAGACAGACGAGCCGCGGCCCGGAACGACCCGCCAACCGGCAGGCCGTTCCAGGTCGCAGAGACAGCCCCAGAACGCGGACCATCGTCCTTGTTCCGCGCACGGGACGCCGATGACACCAACCGCCGTCTCAGGCATCAGGGACCTGAGCGTCAGCCGAGGGTGACGTTCTTCGAACCGAGCACCACCCACCGACCGTCGATCGCCTCGAGGTCCACGAAGTTGCCGATGGCCGCGCCGAAGGTCGCGACATCGCTCGAGGTGGATTCGGTGTTGAAGCCGTCGGTGGTGATCGTGTGCGCTGCGGCCGTCGCGCTCACGATGTGGAGCTGCGTCCCGTTCTCGCCGACCGACGGGTTGGCCAGTGTGAGGCCCGCAGCCGTGGCCTTCCGGATGATGTGCGTGCCGGGCTTCGGCGTGACGGCGCCATCCTGCCCGTAGCTGTACTGCCTCGGCGCGACGGCCGACGGCCCGAAGTTGATGTCCTTCCAGTCGTCCACGGTGCCGTAGACGAACGGAGCGAGAACATCGTGCGCGACCGCCATCTTGCCCTGCTGTCCGCGGGCCAGTTCGACCCGCGTGCCCGACACCTTCGTGACCTTGACAGCCTCGTCGTCGATGCGCGCGAGCATTCCGACCGCGACCGTCCCCGCCGTGGTGACGGAGGCGGCGCCATCCGTCGCGCCGATCGCCCCCGCGATCGTGGTTTTGGTGAGAGCCATGATTCTGTTCCCTTCTCAAAGGGGCGGCGGCCCGGTCTCCCGAGCCGCCCCCACATCCGTTGCAGCGAACCGATCGGCCCCGCTCAGGGCCGCGTGACGCTAGACGTCACGAGTGGACACGGCTGGCCAGTTCCGCACGGAGCGTGGTCCAGTCGCAGAGCACGTCGAAGCGCGTGATCATCTCGTCCGACCGGATGTCGTAGGCCGTCACCATCCGGACGCCCACGCCGGTCTGGTCGTCTCCGGCATAGGCGGCTTCGTGAACACCCTTCGGCAGCTTCAGCTTGGCGGTGACGAACGTGAAGGCATCGCGGTGGAAGCCGAGCCCGACACGGCCGATCTTCGCGGACGCGCTGTTGAAGGTCAGAACCGCGTCCGCCGGAGCGGCCTTGTTGACTGTCTGGTAGGCGCCGGAGGTGATGATGGACGGCGAGATCGGGATCGTCACCGTGCCGTCAGCCGCAGCCGTGCAGGGCGCCGTGCACACGAAGTCCTGCAGGTAGCCGGTCGCTTCGAGCGATTCCGGATTGACCGACTGCACACCCGTGCCGGCGGCCAGCGTGCCGATCGTGAAGACGTCGCCCTGGTTGATGGTGTCGCCCGACGTGAAGCCCTTGCAGAGCAGGCTGGCGCCGGTCTGCGCACCGCTGATCTGCCAGGTCGTGCCGTTGGTCCCCGTCCGCGTGCCCTCGGTGTGGGTCGCACAGTTCTGGTCCATGTGCCAGCCGGACCATCCGAGGACCGCGCCGGCGTACTGCCCGTTGCGGAACGACTCGGAGATCAGGTTGGCCGGGTTGAGCAGCGCGAAGTTGCTGCCCACGTGCTCGGCCTGCATGTCCGGCGTGACCACCATCGACCGCAGGGCGTCCTGCGGGGCGGCCATGTTGGCGAGCTTCACGCCCGCCTTCAGGTAGGTCATGTTGGCGGTCGGTGTCGTGGACCCGCTCGGTACGGTGCCGAGGGTGCCGACCGCGTTGTAGATGTTCTTGTACTGCTTCAGCCCCTCGAGGTCGATCTTGTTGCCGATCTTCGCCAGGATGGGCCGCAGGATGTTGTCGCTGTAGTTGTTCAGCGAGAGCAGGCGGTCGGTCTCGGAGAAGCTGATGTCGATCCCGAACTTGCGCGTCAGCTTGATCGGGACCCGGTCCTCGGTGGTCGCCTGGAGCTGGATGGCGTCGCCCTCGCGGACGATGTACTTCGGGGGAACGCGCGCGTAGACGATGGACCCGACCTTGGCGCCTTCCTGCCCGAACATGCTGTCGTACTGGCGGTTCACGAGTCCCGTGAACACCAGGTTGTTCGTCAGCACCCGGAGTGCTTCCAGGGTGACGATCTCGAGTGTGAGTAGTTTGTTCATCGCTGCAACCTCGTGAAAAAGCCGTTCAGTGAACGTCTCTGTCGTGGTCTCAGCGATGACGCAGACGGCGAGCTCGGGAGGTCCCGGTACGCGGGGCCCGAAGGCCCCGCAGGTGCTGCCGTCAGCAGGAAGACGCCTGTTGACCTGTGTGCCTTACCGTCGTGCCAGCCGGTCCCGTTCCTCCTTGTTGCGGTCGTGCATCCACTGGACCGCCTCGGGCGATCCGGGCGTAATCCGCTGCGCTCGTTCTTCGAACGTCTCGCTCGGCGCCGCGCTCGAGCCCCGCACCGGCGTGGGCGGCTGTGGTGCCTTCGGCACCGGCGCAGCGGAAGTGGCGGCGCCCGGGGCGGCCGGTTTCCCGGCCGGTGCGGCGCTGCCCTTGAGCTGCTGAGACAGCATGACCAACGCTTCGTGCGCTTCGAACGGCGGCAGCGCGGCGATGCGCGCGGCCTCGTCCAGGTGCGATCCGAGGTGGTAGAGGACGGCCGGTCCCATCGCGTTCCGCGGGTGCGAGATCCACGCGCCCATCGGTTCCGTGATCTGCTTCATGAGGTCGGGGTTGTTGACCGTGACCTCGTCGTAGTCCGGGTGTGCCGTCGCGAACGTCTTGATGGTCTCCTGCCGGACGCGGCCGGCTTCGGCGGCGGCCGTCTCGGTGGACCGCTTCGCTTCGATCGCCTTCAGGCGTTCGTCGACCTTGGCGTCGATGCGGCGTTCCATCTGGCGGTCGCGCCACGCATCGTGCGCCTTGTCGTAGTCCTGGTAACTCGTGAACTTCTCGTCGTCGACCTGCGGTTCGGGGTCGTCGGCAGGCACGACCGGCGCCGCCGGCGCGGTCGGAACGGGCGGCGCCGCGGCCGCGGGCTCCGCGGCGCCGGGGGCCGGTGTGCGGCCCTTGAGGATCTCGTCGAGAATCCGCTGCTGCGAGGCGACGGTGCCCTCGAGCGTCGCCACCTTGGACTCGGCCTCTCGGCGCTGTTGGCGGAGGACCTTGATGGTGTGGAGCTTCGACCTCGAGGACCGCGCTTCGCGTTCTGTGCCAGGCTCGGGCTCGCCTCCGCCCTCGTCTTCGTCGCCCTCGTCCCCTTCGTCACCGGCGGCCGGCGCGGCAGGGACAGGCTCGCCGGCGGCCGGAGTCGCCGCGGCGGCGGCAGGGGCCGCAGCCGGAGGATCGGCGGGCTTCGGGAGTTCGTCCGCCTTGCCGCCTCCACCTTCGCCAGGCGCAGGCGGAGTCTCGGGCTTCAGCCCAAGGGCCTCGTCCACGTTCGCCTGAGTCCCGGTTGTCGTCTCGAGCACAATCGCCATGACGTCACACTCCTTGCGCGGGGGGTTCACCCGCGAATGACCCTACAGGCCCGGTAGGTACGGGGGCGGATGGCGGCAGGACCGGCGAGGAAACGGACGCGCCGGGAGACACGGCAGCGGGAGGACGAGTCGCTTGTCCGTCCTCGCCAGTCCCGCCAGGTGAAGCCGGCGCGCCGAGACCGGAGATGGCCTCGATGCGCGCGCGGTCGATGTCGGTCAGGTGCTGGATCTGCTGCAACTGCCCCTGCAGCAGCGCGATGGTCTCGGCGCTCGCGGTCTTCGACTGCGCCACGACGATCATCGCGGTCGCCTGAATGGCGGCAATCTTCTCGCGCGTGCTGAGCTCGAGCGCCTTCGTCTGGATCGCTTCGGTGAGTTCGTTGATGCGCGCCGCCTGCAGGTCGATGAACTTCTGCGCCTTCTGCATCTGCTGCAGGACGCCCGGCGGCAGTTCAGGCTGCCCGCCTTCCTCGTCGTCGCGGAGTTCAGGCGGCAGCGCCTTCCGGTAGCGCGCGGCGATCTTGCGACCAACGGGCGTATCCGCGTCGTCGAAGTAGAGGTCACCGATGCGGGCGAGTTGTGTTGGGTCGGCCTGAAGGATGGCCGTCATCAGCTCGCGATCCTGCTGGCGCTGTGACGAGTAGGACACGCCCGCCTTCACGCGCACGTCGTAGCGGCCAGCCGACAAGTCCACGATCTTCAACTCGGACTCGGTCTGCTTCTGCTGCTCGAGCATCTGCTTCGCCGCGGTGGCGTTGCCCGCGTGCACGATGACCGTCCGGCTCTTGCCGTCACGGCCGAGGATGCGCTTCACGCGCGGCGTGTCGTAGTACCAGGGGAACAGGTCCAGCAGCACGCGGCCGGCGTGCCGAAGGGCCACAGCGAGATTCGCTTGGAAGTGCGAGTTGCCGACCTCGCCCTGGTGCTGGCGCGCGAGGATGGCCCGACCGCTCTGCTCGGCCCGCTGCTCGTGAGCCCCGACGTCGATCGAGAAGCCGGCGGTGGCGCGCAGGTCCTGCTCGGCCTGCAGCGAAAGCTGGATCTCGCCCTGAATCGGCGCGGTCGAGTCGGCGCGCTGCGGCGCCGGCACGAGCGTGTTGCCGCCGATCGAGACCTTCTTGTATTTCAGGACCGGCAGGTTCCGAATGTTGGCCGCTGCCCAATCTTTCTCGTGGCCCTCGAGCTGGCCTTCCTCGGCGATGTAGGGGGCCTTCGGCAGCAGCGCGACCTTCTCGGTCATGGCGGACTTCTGGTAGTTCGCCATGCGCTGCGGGTCTTTCGCGTCGCGGGTGATGCCCTTGTAGTCGACGCGGCCGTCCAGGTCGACTTCCTCGCCGACGACCGGGAACACCGGAATCCAGCGCCCGGGCATGTCGCGCGGTCCGCTGAGGTCCTTGTTGCCCTCGAGGATCGTGACCGCGTTCATCTTGCACCAGGTCAGTTGCTTGGCCTGGACGGTGCGAGCCTCCTTCGGCGTGAGGGAGACGCCATCGGCCTTGAGGTGCTGGACGACGCGCCCGGCTGCGTCCTCGAGCTCGTCCTGCTCGAAGCACTCGCCGTTCTCCATCAGGCAGAGCGTCTTTTTGACCCGACGGAAGCTGTAGTACTCGGCGATGCGCACGCGCCCGGTCGGCATCCAGTCGGTCTGGACCTCGCCGCTCCGAGTCATCTCGGCGATGGTCGCGCGCGGCGACGACTCGCCGTAGAGCTCGTCATACTCGTCGCACGGGAGGTCGTCCACGATGAACGCGAACCGCATGTCGGAGCCGTCGAGCTCCTGATAGACCGGGTCCGGGTACACCGTGGCGAAGTTGCGGACGCTCTTGATGCGCAGTTCCTGCTCGAACGTGTTGTCGCTGGCGTACTCGGGCAGGATGCGGAACCAGCCGCGGCCGACGCGGGCCTGCGCCTGGACCGCGCGGGTGTAGGCGACGTCGGCGTCGGAGTTGCTTTCAACGTGCTGGATGAGCCCTTGCAGGGTCTCGGCCGTGTAGACGTCGGCCGCGTTATCGACCGCGTCCACCTCGATCCCGGGGCGCGCGTCGCGGGACTCGTTCACGATCTGGCGCGCGTACCCTGCGATGCGGTTGATGGTCAGGCACGGCCGCCCGTCCTTGTCGCGCTGCGCCTTGAGCGTGTCGGGCCATTGCTTGCCGGAGAAGAAATCGAGGTCCTCGCGCTGGTCGCGCCGCAGGTCCTTGTCGTAGGTGTCCGACATGCGCCAGCGTTGAAACGCCTGGCGGACGAACAGCCGCGCGGACTGACTGGCGTTGCTGGCGGGGTCAGAGTTGGGGTTGGTGTTGACGATGCCGGCGACCTGCCGGATGTCGCCGACTTGAGCCGGCTCGAGGGGGATGCTCGCCTCGACAGACGCGCCCACCGCGCCAGGCAGTAGAGCTGGCGCGGAAGGCGAACGACGCCGACGAGGAGGAGTCGAGCCGGCCATGCGGGGCGCGGGCTACTTCTTGCCCTTGGCGCACTCGGGCTTGGTGGCGGCGACCTTCTTCGCCCCGGCGAGACCGGACGGCGCCGGCTCGCGGCTCGGGGTTTTGGTGCTGACGTGCTTCATGGAGTGGCCTCCCTCGCGGTTGTGAATCGGAGAACAACCGTCTGCAGAAGCCACAATGGACGAACTTCAGCGGGAGGGGACCGGCGACCGTGGCCAGTTGGTGCTACTTGGTATCGACGTGTATCGATTGGTATCGATTTAGGGCGGTCCGAATGGTCTCGAGGCGCTCGGGGTCGAGGACGTGGACCAGGCGCGCGAAGTCGAGCGAGCGGACGCCGAAGAACTGCATCACCGCCGACAAGGGCACCCGACGGTGCCGTCCGCGGCCCACGTGTTCATGCGAGAGGCCAGGCGTCCGGTCGTCGGTCCAGCTCTTCAGCGTCCGCACGGGCGTGTCGCTGATGAGGGCGACTTCGCGGAGCGTGAGCAGGGGGTCGACTTCGGTCATCAGTTCCTCATGCGCCGCTTCTGGCGCTCGACAAACGCATCCTGGATGGCCGCGACTTGGCACAACTCGTGACTCGCCGGCAGGGAGACCGCCGGCCCTGAGAGCTCGGCCGCCATCGCGCCGCAGCGCGGGCACTCGACCGGCCCATCGAGCGTGGTGCGCCACAGGCTGACGTGCGTGAAACCGCACACAGCGCAAGCCCGCAGCCCGAGGATGAACGACGGCGGCGCGGTCACTTGCCCCGCTTGCCCTTCCCGCCGCGCGGGTGAGCGGTGTGCAGCGCCGCGGCGACGGCGACCTTGTGCGGGTGGCCGGAGGCCATCATTTCACTGATGTTCTGGCTGACGACCTTCTGCGACGTGCCCTTCTTGAGCGGCATCGGGCCTCCTGAACGCTCGCCCGGCCAGGCCCCACGCCATGCCGGCGAGCCGGATGGGCAGCAGCACGATCGCCAAGAGCAGGACGCCGAGCATCTTGGCGATCGGCCACAGCAGTTCAACGGTCATGCGACGCGCCCACGCCTTGCGCTCGGCGCGCCAGAGCGAGGCGGCGTGACACCTCGAGGCCCACCCCACGGTCAGACCGCCGGGACCGGGAACACGGCCGGCGAGATGTCCAAGTAGTACTCCTGGCCCACGACGAAGCTGCCGTCGTTGACGGTGGACACGTTCAGCTTGCCGCTTGGCGTGTACTTCCAGAACGTCTTGTTCTCCTCGGACGAGTTCTGACCGCCAGTGACGGCGTTGAACTCGTAGTCGTAGACCAGCGCCGGGGACGAGTAGTCTTTGTACTCGCGCTTCGAGATGCAGACGAACTTGCAGCGGACTGGCATTGAATCACCCTCCATCAGGTGCCACCGGTCAGGCGGCTGGTTAGGACTTCTTCGTCGCTCCGAACACCTTGCGCACGGCCGGCTCCGCCTCGGCGTAGCTGGCGTAGACGTTCCGCGTCGGCTCCTTCCACGGTCCGTTGCCGCTGTTGTCCGCCGGGATCTCGACGATGATCCCGCCGTTGTCGGCGGCCTTGATGGTGCACTCCGGCTTCCGCTTGGCCGGCTTCCCGGGCATGGACGGCGCGGTGCCGGTGACGGTCTCGCTCTTCTTCATCGCTGCGCTCCTTCTGGTTGTCGACTCACGCCATCCACGACAGGCCGTCCCGGTCCGGGAAGGCCGTCACTACCTCGGGCTTCGGCGGCACGGGCTGAACCTTCGCGCGCGCCAGGCCGGAGTGCACGCCGTAGCGCGTCGCGTCCATCACGTGATCGTTCTGCTTCACGATCCGGCCCTTCTCGTCGCGCCGGTAGAGCCGGTACTCCTCGAAGAACGCTTTGCACGACGCGAACACCTTGAGCAGGCCGGCCGAGAGCATCGTCCAAACGTCGTAGACGCCGGTCTCGACGGCCTTGTCGGGCAGTTCGAGGTCGAGGCCGAGGCTCTGATACGTCGAAATGAGCTGTGCCGCGTCGTGCTCGAGCATGATGAGCGCCGCGCAGTCGCCGACGCCCGGAATCCAGGAGCCGCGCGCCTTGATGGCGTTCGCGTGCACGACGGGCTCGGCCGAGTTGCCCTTGTGAACCGAGTAGAGATACCAGACGTGGCTCTCGGGGTCCTCGGCGAACCAGGTCGCCGCCGTGGGCTTCGCGCCGCCGCCCGCGTCCATGCTGAAACACCGCTTCCAATGCTTCGGGATCTGGAAGTCGGCCACCGTGATCTCGCTCTCGGCCACCTGGTAGACCGCGCCACTCCCGAGCTGCGGGATGCCCTTGCTGCGCGCGTCGCGCTGGTAGGGCGGGATGGAGGCCCAGAGCTCGGCGCGGGCCTGCGGCGAGAGGTGTGGAGCGTCGTCCCACGACGCCTGAATCACCGAGACGCTGTCGTTCGCGGTCTCGAGCGAGTCGATCGCGCCGCCCGGCAGCAGTTGCAGGATGAGCGGCGTCATGCCCTGCAAGGGGGTGAACGTCAGCAGCATCAGGCCGCCGCCGAGCATGTCCGGCGTGTCCATCGTCCGCAGCAGGCACTCGGTATGGATGTCCTCGGGCGGCTCTTCGTCGAGCAGGATGAAGTGCTGGCTCGTGCCCTGGAACGCCTCGCGGCGCTGGTCGTAGGACTTGAGCACACACACCGACGTGCCGCCGGAGGCGTGCCTGACTTCGATCGTCTCCACCGCGTCCGGGATGCCAGCCTTCAGCTTCGGCTTGCCGATGACCAGGTGCTCGGGCAGCATCCGCTTGTTCGGGTTGTCCTTCGGCCCGAGCAGCGTCGACTGGATGATGTCGCGGACCGTCTTGCCGGTGTCGCCGGCCGCCCACGCGCGAATCGGGCCCGGGAAGCGCCGGCCCGTCCACCACTCCGGGTAGAGGCCGGTCAGGTGGCAGACGAGCTCGTAGCAGCCGGTGTCTGTCTTGCCGACGCGGTTCGCGGCGAGGAACACGCGCTCGCGGAAGTCGGCGCCGGCGTCCATGAGCGCGATGTGCTTCGGGTAGAACTCGCGCGAGAGCGGTCCGCCGTTCGGGAAGTAGCGGAAGAACGGCGACGCGGCGCGCTTCTCGAGCTCCAAGAGTGCGACCGCCT
>JAJFTU010000403.1 GCA_021372775.1 bacterium
GCCGTCACCGCCGCGGCGGCGCTCTTCCCGGCGCGGGCGGGCGGCGGCCTGATCGTCGAGAACGGCGTCGTCCGCGGCTCGCGGCTGATCGGGCAGCCGTTCTCCGACCCGAAGTACTTCTGGGGACGCCCCTCGGCGACCGCGCCGTTCGCCGGCAACGCCGCCGCCTCGAACGCCTCGAACCTCGGCCCCTCGAACCCGGCGCTCGCCGAGCAGGTCAAGCGGCGGGTCGCCGCGCTCCGCGAGGCCGATCCGGGGAACGACGCCCCCGTGCCGATCGACTTGGTCACGGCTTCGGCCAGCGGCCTCGACCCCGACGTCAGCCCCGCCGCCGCCGACTATCAGGCGGCGCGCGTCGCCCGCGTCCGCGGCCTCGACCCGGCAGTCGTGCGGGCGCTCGTCGCGCGGCACGTCGAGGGACGCGCGCTCGGCTTCCTCGGCGAGCCGCGGGTGAACGTGCTCGAACTGAACCTGGACTTGGACCGTCCGGCCCGCGCGCGCTGAGCGCGGCGCGCTATGCTGGCCGCGGCGCTTCGGCGACCGCGCGAGGTGCGGCATGCAGCGGCGCGACGACGAATCATCCCGCCCCGATCCGGAGACCCTGCTGGCGCACGCCGCCGCGGAGTCGCCCGCCGAGGGGCGCGGCCGGCTGAAGATCTTCCTCGGGATGAGCGCCGGGGTCGGCAAGACGTACACGATGCTGACCGTCGCCGGCGAGCGGCGCGCGCAGGGGCTGCCGGTCCTCGTCGGCTGGGCGGAGACGCACGGCCGCACGGAGACGGCGGCGCTGCTGGAGGGGCTGGACCGTCTGCCGCCGCGACTCGTCGAGCACCGCGGGACGACGCTGCAAGAGTTCGACCTCGAAGCGGCGCTGGCGCTGCGCCCGCCGCTGATCCTCGTCGACGAACTGGCGCACACCAACGCCCCGGGCTCGCGCCACGCCAAGCGCTGGCAGGACGTCCTCGAGCTGCTGCAGGCCGGCTGCGACGTCTGGACGACGCTCAACGTGCAGCACGTCGAGTCGCTCTCCGACGTCGTCTCGCAGGTCACCGGCGCGCCGGTGCGCGAGCGGGTTCCCGACTCGGTGATCGACCGCGCCGACGAGATCGAGCTGATCGACCTGCCGCCCGACGAGCTGCTCGAGCGGCTGCGCGAGGGGAAGGTCTACGTCGAGGAGGCGGCCCGCGAGGCGCTCGACCGCTTCTTCCGCAAGGGGAACCTGATCGCCCTGCGCGAGCTCGCGCTGCGCGCCACCGCCGAGCGCGTGGACGCGCAGATGCAGGCGTTCCGCGAGGTCGAGGGGCGCGACCGCACCTGGCCGGTGGCGGAGCGGATCCTCATCGCGATCAGCGCGAGCCCTTCGGCGTCGCGCCTGGTGCGGGCCGGCCGGCGCATGGCGCGGCGGCTGCGGGCCGACTGGATCGTCGCCTGGGTGGACACGCCGCGGCAGGGGACGCTGCCGGCGCGCGACCGCGAGTACGCGGCCGAGGCGCTGCGGCTCGCCGAGACGCTCGGCGCGGAGACGACGACGCTCGACGGGGTGGACGCCGCGGCGGAGATCGTCGCCTACGCCCGCCGCCGCAACGTCACGCGGATCCTCGTCGGCAAGCCGGGGCGCTTCTGGTGGCGCGATCGGCTGCTCGGCTCGTTCGTGGACCGGATCGTGCGGACGAGCGGCGAGATCGACGTCACCGTCGTCCGCGGCCTCGAGGCGCCGGGCGCGCCGCCGCCGGCGCCGCCGACGCCTCGGCGCCGCCTCGCCGTCGGGCTCGTCGGCGCGGCGGTCGTCACCGCGCTGGCGACGCTCGTCGCGCAGGCGATGGCGCCGCACTTCGAGCTGTCCAACCTGGCGATGGTCTACCTGCTCGGCGTCGTCGCCGTGGCCGGCCGCTGGGGAAGCCTGCCCGCCGCTCTCGCCTCGCTGCTCTCCGTCGTCGCCTTCGACTACTTCTTCGTGCCGCCGCGCCTCACGCTCGCCGTCTCCGACGGGCAGTACGTCGTGACGTTCGGCGTGATGACGGCGGTCGGCCTGATCACCGCGGCGCTGACGGCGCGGATCCGCGAGCAGGCGCGCGCGGCGCGCCGGCGCGAGGACGAGACGGTCGCCCTCTACGGGCTGAGCCGCGAGCTGGCGCAGTCGCGCACGACCGAGGAGCTGGCCGCGGCGGCGGCGCGGAAGGTCGGCGGGCTGCTGCAGCTGCCGACGGCGGTCTTCCTGCCCGACGAGCTGGGGCGCGTGCGCGCCGCGGCGGGGGCGGACGAGGCGTTCGCGCGCGACGAGTCGGAGCGCGCGGTCGCCCACTGGAGCTTCCGCAGCGGGCTGCGCGCGGGGTGGGGGACCGACACGCTCCCCGGCGCGGCCGCGTCGTACTTCCCGCTCGCCGCGGCGCGCGGCGCGGTCGGCGTTCTCGGCATCGCCGCGCCGGCCGACCGGGCGAAGCTGCCGCCGCAGCAGGTCCATCTCGTCGAGGCGTTCGCCAGCCAGCTCGCGCTCGCCCTGGAACGGGAGCGCCTCGCGGAGCAGGCGGAGGAGGCGCGGCTGCGCGCCGAGGCGGACCGGCTGCAGAACGCGCTGCTGAGCTCGGTGTCGCACGACCTGCGCACGCCGCTGGCGGTGATCACCGGCTCGGCGAGCACGCTGCTGGAGACGGGGCACGCGCTCGACGCCGCGTCGCGGCGCGAGTTGGTGGAGACGATCTACGAGGAGTCGGAGCGGCTGGGGCGGGTCGTCGGCGACCTGCTCGACATGACGCGCCTCGCCTCGGGGCGGGCGCAGCTGCGCCGCGAGTGGCACGCGGTGGACGAGCTCGTCGCCGCGGCGGTCGAGCGGCTCGGCCGACGGCTCGAGGGGCGCAAGGTTTCGATCGCGCTCCCGGACGGGTTGCCGGGGGTGGAGGTGGACGGCGCGCTGGTCGAGCAGACGCTCGTCAACCTGCTCGAGAACGCCGCGCGCCACACGCCGCAGGGGACGCCGATCGACATCGCGGCGAAGGACGGTCCCGAGGGCGTGGAAGTGTCGATCGCCGACCGCGGCCCGGGCGTGCCGGCGGACGAGCGGCCGCTCGTCTTCGAGAAGTTCTGGCGCGGGCGCGCGGCGCGCGGCACGCGCGGCGCGGGGCTCGGGCTCGCGATCTGCCGCGGCGTCGTCGAGGCCCACGGCGGGCGGATCGAGGTGGACGAGCGGCCCGGCGGCGGCGCGGTCTTCCGCTTCACGATCCCCGCCGCGCCTGGTCTACGATAGGCGGCATGGCCGAACGCCCGCTCGTCTTGCTGATCGAGGACGACCCGCAGATCCGGCGCTTCCTGCGCGCGGCGCTGGGGGCGCAGGGGTACGAGCTGCTCGAGGCGGCGACCGGCGCCGAGGGGCTCGCGCTGGCCGGCGCGCGGCCGCCGGCGGTCGTGTTGCTCGACCTCGGGCTGCCGGACGGCGACGGGGTGGACGTCGCGCGGAAGCTGCGCGAATGGAGCGACGTGCCGATCGTCGTCCTCTCGGCGCGCGGCCGGGACGCCGACAAGGTCGCGGCGCTCGACGCCGGCGCGGACGACTACGTGACCAAGCCGTTCTCGCTGCCCGAGCTGGCGGCGCGGCTGCGCGTCGCGCAGCGGCACGCGGCGCAGGCGGCGGCGCCGCGCGACGAGCCGGCGTTCGAGTTCGGGGATCTGCGGGTGGACGTCGCGAAGCGGCAGGTCTTCGTCGGCGCGAGCGAGATCCACCTCACGCCGACGGAGTTCAAGTTGCTCGCGCTGTTGGCGCGGCACGCGGGCCGCGTCGTGACGCATCGCCAGCTTTTGCGCGAGGTCTGGGGGCGGGCCCACGAGGAGGACACGCACTATCTGCGCGTCCAGATGCACGGCCTGCGGCGCAAGCTGGAGCCGGATTCCGCGCGTCCGCGGCATCTCCTCACCGAGCCCGGCGTCGGGTATCGGTTGCGGGCGGACTGACTCCCAGTCACGGGGCGCCCGGGTCTCGGGCGCAAATGCCCGCGCGTGCTCGGGCGTCGGTGTCTCGGGCGCGAATGCCCGCGCGTGATCGGGCGTCGGTGTCTCGGGCGCGAATGCCCGCGCGTGATCGGGCGTCGGTGTCTCGAGCGCGAATGCCCGCGCGTGATCGGGCGTCGGTGTCTCGAGCGCGAATGCCCGCGCGTGATCGTGGGACGGCTCGTCGGGCGGAGGGGGCGGGCTCGGACCCG
>JAJFTU010000404.1 GCA_021372775.1 bacterium
CGAGGAGCAGGGCAGCCACCAGAACGGGGCCGACCTCCGTTCGAATGGCAAAGCGGGGCACCTCTGGTTGGCACGCGGAACCAACGTCGCGCGTTCCTCGAACACGACCAGCGGTTCGGGCGCGGGGGGCCGTGGCGATACCCTTGAGTTCCAGGGTTCGACACGGCCCCCCGCGCACGAACCGCGGCGCCTCGAGACGCGCGGGCCTTGCTCTCGCAACCCGAAGAGCCCGCGTTCCGCGAGGCGCCGCGGCCGCGCGTCGTGGCCGCGGCGGGGGCGTGTACCATGGGCGAAGGCGACGCCGTCCGCGGGCGTCGGCACGGAACGCGCCGCGGCGATGCGCGGCGAAGGGGGACGCGGCATGGTGCGGGTGGAACGGCGCGAGATCGTGATCGTCGGCGCCGGACCGGCGGGATCGGCCTTGGCGTTCTTTCTGGCGCGGGCCGGGCGGGACGCGCTCCTCGTGGACCGCGCCGAATTTCCGCGCGACAAGACCTGCGGCGACGCGCTGTCGCCGCGCGCCCTCGACGTGCTGCGCACCATGGGACTCGCGGCGGAACTGGCGCCGCTCGGCGCCGTCTCGCGGCGCGTCCGCTTCGTCGCCCCCGGCGGGGCCGCGGCCGAGACCGCGATTCCCGGACGCGACGGCGAGGACGGCCGCGTCCTCGGCCTGCCGCGCCGCGAGCTCGACGAGCGGCTGCGGCGCCGCGCCGTCGAGGCCGGCGCCTCGTTCCGCGGCGGATGCCGCGTCGAGGCGCCGCTCGTCGAGGGCGGACGGGTCGTCGGCTTCGCCGCGCGCGACGCCGAAGGGCCGCTCGAACTGCGCTGCGCGGCGGCGGCGCTCGCCGTCGGGGCGACGCTGCCGCTCGTCGACCGCTGCGGCCTCGCCGCCGGACGGCGCGCGCTCGGCGCCGCGGCGCGGCTCTACGCCCGCGGCGACGTGGCCGAGGAGGGCACGATCGAGTTCTTCTTCGACGGCGCGCCGCTGCCCGGCTACGGCTGGATCTTCCCCGTCGGCCCGGGACTCGCCAACGTCGGCGCCGGCCGCGGCCCCGCGCGCCGCGCGGAAGTCGGCGTCTCCGCGCGGCGGGTCTTCGACAGCTTCGTCGCTTCCTCCTCGATCGCGCCGCGCCTCGCCGGGGCGCGGCTCGACGGTCCGCCGCGCGCCTTCCCGCTCCGCTTCGACTTCCTCGACTCGCCGCTGGCGCGTCCCGGGCTGGTCCTCGTCGGCGAGGCCGCGGGGCTCGTCAATCCGCTCTCGGGCGAGGGGATCGACTTCGCGCTCGAGTCCGGGATGCTCGCCGCGGAGAACCTCGCCGCGGCGCTCGCCGCCGGCGTTTCGCCCGAGGAGACGGCGCGGCGCCACGCCGCCGCTCTGCGCCGCCATTGCGCGCGCTGGTTCCGCGGCATCCTCTGGGTTCGCGATCTCTACCTGCGCCGCGCGACGCTCGACCGCCTCGTCGGCGCCGCGCGGCGTCGTCCCGAACTGGCGCGGCTGCTGGCGCAGATCGCGCTCGGCGCGGCGCCGCCGCGCGCCGCCTTCGCCCCGACGACGATCCTCAAACTCGTCGCCGGCTGAGCTCAGCGCGCCTGACGGCGCAGGAAGTCGGCGATCCGCGCCACGCCTTCCTCGATCGTCTTGCTGTGGCAGGCGTAGCTCAGGCGGATGTGCTGCCCCTCGTTGCACTGCGGCGGCCCGAAGTGGTGATCGGCCAGCACGGCGATGTTCCCTTGATGGAGCAGCCGCCGCCGCAGCTCCTCCGAGTCGTGGGCCCCGATCATCCGGCAGGCTTCGTCCACGTTGACCCAGGCGTAGAACGCGCCCCCCGGCTTCGGGCAACGGAACCCCGGCACTTCGTTGAGCAGCCGGACGATGAGGTCGCGCCGCTCCGCGAACTTCGCCTTCATCCGCTCCGCCTCGTCCTGCGGCCCGTTGATCGCCGCGAGCGCCGCGATCTGGCTCACGTGCGGCGCGCAGGACTCGGTGTTCGTCACCCAGCGCGCGAGGATCGGCGCCAACGCGCGGTTGCTGGCCCACCCGACGCGCCAGCCGGTCATCGACCAGGTCTTGCTGCAGCCGTCGGCGAGGATCGTCCGCCGCTGCATCTCCGGCTGGGAGACGATCGAGGAGAACGCGCCGTCGTAGACGAGGCGGGAGTAGATCTCGTCGGCGTAGACCCAGATGTGCTCGTGCTTGCGGAGGATCGCGCAGACGGCGCGCAGCGTCTCTTCGTCGAGCGTCGCCCCGGTCGGGTTGTGCGGCGTGTTGAGGATCAGCAGCCGCGTGTTGGAGGTGATCCGCCGCTCGAGGTCGTCGGGATCGAGGCGGTAGCCGTTGGCCTCGCGCAGGCAGAGCGGCGCCGGCACGGCGCCCTGCGCGCGGATCTGCGATTCGTAGATCGGGAAACCCGGCACGGGATAGACGACCTCGTGCCCCTTGCCGTAGTCGGTGGTGGTCGCGACCGCGTAGGCGATGAACGGCTTCGCCCCCGCGCCGACGACGACGTCCTCGGGCCGGATCTCGACGCCCCGGCCGCGGCTCATGTACTTGGCGATCGCCTCGCGCAGTTCCGGCAGCCCCGGCGACGGCGTGTAGCCGTGCCTTCCCTCGCGGATCGCCCCGATCGCCGCCTCGCAGACGTGGTCGGGGGTGCGGAAGTCGGGCTGCCCGATGCAGAACGAGATCACCGGCCGTCCGAGGCGCAGCAGTTCGTTGACTTCGGAGAGGACGACGAACGCGTTTTCGGTTCCCAACTGGTCGGCGCGGTGACTGATTTCCGCCATGGCTCACCTCTCGGGGAGGCGCGCCGTCCGCGCGGACAGGACCGCGCCGGCGAGCCCCCAGCTATGCGTACGGCGTTCGCGCCGCCGGCGCCACGGCCAACGGTCCGCGATCAACGCCAGTCCCCCACGGCGACGAACCCCGCCCAAAGCAGCGGGTCGTCCGCGCGCCGTTCGGCCCGCGCGGCGGCCAGAAGCTCCAGATGGGCCGCGCGCAGCGCCTCGTCCGTGTCGAGCCGCGCGACGAATCGCCCGCGGTAGAACGCCTGCATGAAGCGGCGCGTCCAGTCGTCGCGCACCGGCCAGAGGCTCGTCACCACGGTGCGCGCCCCGGCCAGCAGGAAGGCCCGCCGCAGGCCGAAGACCCCTTCGCCGCCGCGCAGTTCGCCGAGGCCGGTGTCGCAGGCCGAGAGGACGGCCAGCTCCGCCGACGAGAGGTCGAGCGCCGCGATCTCCTCGGCCGTCAGCAGGCCGTCGTCGGCGTTCGCCGCGCCGCGGTGGTTGGCGCCGGCGAGGACCAGGCCGGCCAGCGCCGCCGGGCTCTCGCCGCGGACCCGCGGCGGCCGGTCCTCGGGCAGCCGCGCGATCCCGCCGAGGCCGCGCGTCCCGGGGGCGGCGGGGGCGCACTCGTCGCCGAGGTAGAAGGCGTGGGTCGCGAGGTGGAGCGCGCGCCGCCCCGTCGCCTCGCGCACGAACGCCTCCTTGGTCGCCGCGCCGCCGGTCAGGACGAGCGGCGCCTCCGCGCGGTCCGGCCAGAGCGCCCCGACCTCCCGCGCCTCCTCCGCCGCGTGGGGGAGCGGCGCGAAGCCGAGCCGCAGGAACGCGCCGCACGCACGCCCCGCCGGCTCGGACGCGGACGCCGCCGCCGCGTCGCCGACGGGCGCCGCGGCCCTGGACGCGTCGTAGTCGGGGCCGCCGACGGCGAGCAGCCCCGTCCCCCGCGCGGCGCCCGGGCGGTGGACGAGATCCCTTTCCGTGGAGAGGAGATGGAGCAGCGGACCGTCCTCGACCAGATAGCGGCCGCCCGACGTCGGCAGCGCCGCGAAGTCGACGAAGTTGAGCGGCCCGTCCGGGACGAGGAAGACGCGGCGCGCGCCGCGGAGTTCCTTGGCGGGACGATCCCAAACCGCCGCCCGCAGCGAGGCCCCGGCGCGGCGCGCCGCCGCGCCGTCGCCGCCGGACGCCGCGGCGAATACGGCCGCCCGCCATTGTCCGACGAGCCGGTCGAGCTTCGGGGCGTCGCCGAGCGGGACGATCCGCGGCGCGGCGTCCCCGCCGCGCAGCACGAACGCCGCGTACCGCGCCTCGTCTCCCCCGCGGGCCGCCGGCGCCGCGTGCCGCACGAAGCCGACGAGGGCGTCGTCCGGGCCGAGCGCCCGCGTCACTTCGGCCAGCCCGACGCGGCGGTCGGCGAGCATCCTGGCGTGCCGCGCGCTCCGCTCGGCGAGGTCAAGGTCGGCGGCCTCGACGTCGCGCCGCGCGGCGTCGATCCGCGCCCGGTACGACGCCGGATTCCCGTCCGCGCCGGCCCCGGCGAGCAGCGCGGCGAGCCGGCCGCTAACCTCGCGCAGCCGGCGCGCGGCCGCGACGGCCTCCGCCCCTTCGCCGCGGGCCGCGACCCGCCGCCGGGCCGTCTCGTCGAAGACGACGCTGCGGGAGCGGACGACCTCGTCGAACGCCGTCGTCGCGGCGACCGGCGAGCCGAGCCGCGCGGCGTAGGCCACGACGTCCCCCTGCACCGTCCAGCCGCGGGCCGCCGCGGCGAGCGCCTGCCGCTCCGGCAGCCCGGCGAGCGCGACGGCGAGATCCCGGCGCTCCGCCGCCGCGGAGCCCGCGGCGAGGGCGAAGGCGCGGTCCAGCTCGCCGCGCGCGGCGAGGGCGCGCGCCAGCAGTTGCCGCGGACGCACGGTCGAGGGATGGTCGGCGCCGAACGCGCCCTCGAGCAGCCGGACCGCCCGTTCCAGCGGCGCGATCGCCGCGGCCGCGTCGCCGAGATCGAGGTACGCCGCCCCGGCGCGTTCCAGGCCGCGCGCCGAGCGCACCGAAGAGGCCGGCATCTCGGCCGCGACCGCCTCGGCGAGCCGCGCGCGCGCCGCCTCGGGCTTCCCTTCCGCGATGTCGATCTGCGCGATCCGCGCGATCATCTCGGCCCGCTTGAGCGCGAACGACGCGCCGGCCGCGCCGAAGATCGAAGCTGTCCGCTCGAACGTCGCCCGCGCGTCCGCCAGCCGTCCGGCGGCGAACTGCCGGTCGCCGAGGGCGCGGAAGGCGATCGCCGCGTCGAGGCCGCGCGGGCCGTAGGCCGCGACCACCCCCGCCGCGCCGGCCTCGAGCAGTTGGATCGCCCGCGCGTCGTCCGGTTCGGCCGCCGCTTCCTGCCGCAGGTCGTAGCCGACGTCGGCCGAGCCGGCGCCGCGCCAAAGTTCGTCCACGCGGCGCGCGCGTTGCGCTTCGCGCCGCGCTCCCGCCGCGTCGTCGAGCGCGTCGAGCAGCGAGGCGAAGTTGCGCGCCGGCTCGGCGATCCACGGATCGTCGGGGCCGAGCGCCGCCGCGAGCGCGCCGAGCGCCCGCTCGAACTTCGGGCGGGCCTCGGTCAGGGCGCCGTTGTAGCGATAGGCGTCGGCGACGTAGGCGAGGATCTGCGCCGCGCGCGGGTCGCTTGCCGCGCCGCGCCGCTCGAAGCCCGCGTACGCCCGTTCCAGGAGCTTCACGTTGCGGTCGGCGTCGGCCGCGTCGTCGAGGATCGCGTGCAGTTCCTGCGGCAGCGGCTCCTCGCCGGGGAGCGTTCCGGCGATCTGCTCGAACGGGCAGAGGCCGAGCACGAGGAGCGCTTCGGAGACGGCCGGATGGTCCGGCCCAAGTTCGCGCGCGGCGAGGGCGAGCGCGCCGCGCGCGACGCGCCAGCCGCCGCGGTCCCATTGATCGTCGAGGCGCGCCGCGAGGCGGAGCCGCGCCTCGACGCGGCAGGCCGCGTCGGCGTGGCCGCGGCCGGACGCCTCGACCGCCGACCAATACGCGGTCTCCGCCGCGTCGTCGGGAGCGGGGAACGCGCCGGACCTGATCGAGAGTCGAAACGCGCCGGCGCAGATTTGGAAGCGCGCGGAACGAACGACGATGCGGTAACGGGAGCGGGCCGCGGCGGCGAACGCGGCGCGGGCGTCGTCCCCCGCGCCGCCCCCGTCGGCCGCGACGACCCGCGCGCGGGAATCCCCTTCCCGCTCGACGCGCAGCAGCGGATCGAATTCGGTCGAGCGCACTTCGACCGCGACCGGCCCGTCCGTCGCCGCCTCGAACACGAAGGAGATTTCCCCGGCGCGGTCGCCGACGAGCGGCAGACGGGACTCCAGCGTCTCCCCCGCCGCGACCGGGCGCGGCGAATCGGCCGACGCGGCGAGGCTCGCGGCGACGCCGCAAGCGAGAGCAGCCAGCAGCCGCAAGAAGCCGTTCTCCCGAGCGTCGCGTCCCCCGCGCGACGCATCATGAAAACACACAATCGGCCGGCGGGGAAACGCGCGCGCCGCGACTCGTCTCGTCCGAGAAGCGCCTCGGCCGAAGAGTCCGTCGCTCGGCTCGTCGCTCGCTCGAGACTGTCCTCGCCCCGCCGATCCGACGTGCACCGGTCCCGACGCCGCGGGGGCCTCGCGCCTACTCGACGCGCGCCGGCCGCTCGTCCGCGTCCCGCGGCGACGGCCCGCGTCGGCGGCCGAAGCGCAGCGCGGCGAGCGCGGCCAGCGCGAGCAGGCCGACCGCGAGGCCGGCGCGCAGCGGCGCGGGAGACCACTCGACGACGACCTCGTGCCGTCCCTCCTCGACCGGCACGCCGAGCAGCTGCGCCTCGACGAGATAGGCCGACGAGGGACGTCCGTCCACGAAGACGCGGTAGGCGTCGTTGTAGGCCCGCGACCAGACGAGCACGCCGCGCCGCACCGCTTCGACCCGCGCGGCGAGGCGGTTCGCGTCGAGCGACTCGACGGCGACCGACGCCGCGGCCGCCTGCGGTTCCGCGACGCGCGGCGCCCCGGCCAGAACGACGTCGGTGTGCGGGTCGTAGTCGGGCCGCCGGTGGATCTCCAGCGTCGTGTCGAACCCCGGCGCGCCCCAGACCCGCGTCGCGAACCGCACCTCGGGCGCGGCGCCGGGCAAGACGTAGAGCGTCGAGTCGCCGTCGGGCGGCAACCTGCGCAGCGGCCGGAACGGCGGCCCGAGACGATCGTGCGCGACGACGCGCGTCGCCCCCGCGATCCGCAGTTCCTTGACCACGTCGGACCAGCGGAGCTTGCCGACCAGTTCCCGCATCAACGTCGAGGCGTAGGAGTAGCTGCCGTCGATGTCGTTGTTGAAGACGTAACGGACGCCGTCCCCCGCGCCGACCGTCGGCCAATACTCCTGCGCGCCCCGCCGATAGACGTCGCGCACGGTTTCCTGATCGTCGGACCGCGCGGAAGACGACGTCGGATGGGCGCTCGGCGGCACTGCGGCGCCGTAGACCCGTCCGCCGTCCTCGGGAACGGCGACGCGGTCGGCGGGGACGTCGAGCGCCGTCAGGAAGAGCGGCACGTGCGCCGCGAGCCCCAAGGCGAGCACGCCGAGCGCGAGCGGCCGGGCGCCGCGCGGGCGATCCTCCTTGAGCGCCGACGCGGCCAGCGCGCCGACGGCGGCGACGCCGCCGAACGTGACGCCGAGACGCCAACTGTCGATCGGCGCGACCAGCAACCCGCACGCGCCGACGAGCGCCGACGAGCCGGCGACGAGCGCCGCGCGCCGCCGCGAGGCGCGCGCGCCGGCGAGCCAGCGTTCCGCGGCCGCGGCGGTGAGCGGCACGACCGCGAGGGCGACGAGTCCCCACACCTTCATCGGGAAGCGGACGTTTCCGCCGAGCGAGAGGAGCGGCCGCAGCAGCGCGGCCCCGGGCAGGAACGCGCCCCACGACAGCACGACGGCGACGGGGATCGCGCGCCACCACCACGCCTCGCGCCCGCGGCGCGCGGCGCCGCTCAGTCCCCAGAGCGCGAGCGGCAGCAGGCCGAGATGAAGCGACCAGTAGAGCGGCTCGCGTCCGCCGAAGTAGTCGTGCCCGGCGAAGCCGCGCCCGTCCCGAAGGTCGGGGCGCCCGAACGGGAACGGCGTCGCCAGATCGAGCAGTTGGACCGGCGGACTGGACCAGCCGGCCACCGACTCGCCCGTGTCGCGGACCGTCGTGCGCCACGCGCTGCGCGTCGTCTGCCAGGCGAGCGCAAGCTGCGGCGCCGCGAGCGCCGCGCCGAGCGCGAGCGCCGACGCCGCCGCGGGCAGCCCGCGAAGAAGTCCCCGCGCCGACGCCGCCGCGGGCAGGCCGCGGAGCGGTCCGCGCGCCGAAGCCCGATCGCTCGTCGCCGCCGCGCGGCCGCGCCCTTCGGCGAGCCACTCGACGCCGAGCGCCGCCGCCGCGACGAGCGCGGTCACCGGCTCGCCGCAGACGATTTCGAGCGCCCAAAAGACGGCGAGCTCCGCCGCCGCGCGCCGCGCGCCCGCGGCGTCGCCGCCGAGCGACCGCTTCCGCAGCTTGACGCCGGCCGCGGCGACCCAGGGCGCGATCGCCAGCGCCGTCGCCGAGTTGAACATCAGCCACGCCGAGAGGAAGACGCCGCAGGAGACGAACGCGCAGGCCGCGACCGTCGCCGCGTCGCGCGTGCGCCCCGCGGCGCGCGCCCAGCGCCGCGCGCCCCAGAAGCCGAGCAGGATCGCCAAGGCGAAGTGCGCGCCGAACGCGGCGTCGCGCGGCAGGACGAAGAGCAGCAGCGTGTCGGGGAAGAAGAGGCCGTAGTTCGGGTTCCCGGCGAGCGGCTGCCCGCATCCCCCGCCCTCGAAGACGAACGGGAAATGGAAGGAGCGCAGCAGGTTCGCCGCCGCGGCGCGCGCCGGCTGGTGGAGCACCGTCGCGTCGCGGTAGGTGACGACGACGAGCCCCGCGAAGAGGGGCAGGACCAGCGCGACGAGCAGGACGGCGATCAGCGTCGTCGCCGACCACCGCCGCGGGTTCGCGATCATCGACGATCCTCCGCGCGGCGGACCACGCCGAAGGCGCGGCTTCTCGGTGCGACGTTCAACGCCCTTCCTCCGCGTCCCGCCGTCCGCTCCGCAGCAGGAGCAGCGCCGCCGCCAGGCCGAGCGCCGCCGCGGCGAGGCCGCAGTCGAGCGGGACGCGCGACCAGACGATCCGCACCTCGTGCCGTCCCGCGGGAACGCGCACGCCGATCAAGTGGCCTTCCGCCGGAACGACGACCGCCGCCGCGCCGTCCACCTCCGCGCGGTACGCGGGCTGGAACGCCCGCGACCAGACGACGACCGCCGGCGCGGACGCCTCGACCTCCGCCTCGAGCGAGCCGTTGCGCTCCCGCGCGGCGACGATCCGCGCCGGCGCCGCCGTCCCGTCCACGCCCGCCGTCGTCGAAGGAAGCGCGACGTCGCTCCGCGGATCGAACGCCGGATCCTGATGCGCGGCGTAGACCGCCGCGAGGTCGGGCGCGCGCCAAACCCGCGTCGCCGCCCGCACGCGCGGCAAGGCGCCGTCGAGCGCGAAGAGATGCGCCGTGCCGTCGGGACGAAGCGCGGCGAGCGGACGGTACGGCGGCGGCAGCTCGTTCTCGTCGGTCACCACGAACGAGACCCCGGCGAGCCGCAGCTCCGGCGCGCGCCGCGCCCAGTCCAGCGCCTCGACGCGCGTGCCGACGACGGCGGACAGCTTGGAGTGGCTCCCGTCCACGTCCGGATCGAAGGCGTAGGGAACGCCGCGCGCGCCGCCGACGTGCGGCCACAGCTCGGCGGCGCCGCGGCGCATGTAGACGCGCGTCGGTTCGTGGCCGAAGTCGTCCACGCCCGGCGGCGGATGAAGGTGCGTCCGCCGCACGACGAAGATCCGCCCGCCCCGCGCGTCGAACGGCGGAACGTCGAGCGGACGATCGACGACCGCGGCGAGGAGCGGATAGGCCGCGGCGAGCCCGGCGACGAGCAGCGTCGCGGCGACGACGCCCGCCGCGGGCCGCGCGCCGCGCCGCGCGGCGACGACGAAGAACGCCGCCGCGCCGAGCGCGACGATCGTCGCGACGAGCCGCCAGACGTCGAACGGCGCCGCGGCGAGCCCCGCGGCGGCCAGCGCGCCGACGCCGGCGGCGACGAGCGCCGTCCGCCGCGCCGACGGGCGTTCCCCGGCGCTCCAGCGCGCCGCCGCCGCGGCGACGAGCGGCACGACGGCGAGGGCGACGAGGTTCCAGCCCTTCGCCGGATAGCGCAGCCGCCCGCCGAGCGAGAGCGCCCAAAGCAGCGCCCGCGCCCCGGGCAGATGGCTGCCGAACGAGAAGAGCGCCCCCGCGGCGGCGAGCCACGCCCAGAGGCCGAAGTCGCGCCGGCGGAGGAAGAGCGCCGCCAGCGCGAGCGCGGCGAAGCCGAGGTGCAGCGAGAGGAAGTACGGCTCGCGCCCGTCGTTCGCCGCCTGCGCGGCGAAGCCGCGCGCGTCGCGGAGATCGACGCGGCCGAACGGGAACGGCGCGGCCTGCTCGAGCAAGGCCGACGGCGGCGACGACCAGTGAGCGACGTTCTCGAAGTCGTAGACGACGCCGCCGCGGGCGGAGAAGGCGTAGGCCTGCCACGACGTGGCGAGCTGCGGCGCGGCGAGCAGCCCGCCGATCGCGCCGCCGAGCGCGAAGAGCGCGGCCGCGCGGAGACGTAGGCGCGCCGTCCCGGCCGGCAGCAAAACGCGCAGCGCGGCGGCGCCGGCCGCGGCGAAGAAGACGACCGGCTCGCCGGCGCAGAAGAGGAGCGCGAAGCAGCAGGCCAGCTCGACCGCGGAGCGCCGCGCCGCCGCCGCGTCGCGCTCGGCGTTCCGGCGCAGCTTCGCCGCCGCGGCGAGCGCAGCCGGCGCCAGCGCCAGCGCCCATCCGGCGTTGTAGAAGCTCCACGCCGAAAGGAAGATCCCCGTGCCGACGAACGCCGCCGCGGCGCACTCCGCGGCGAAGCGGTCCGCCCCCTCGGCGCGCGCCCAGCGCCGCGCGCCCCAGTAGCCGAGAAGCAGCGCCAAGGCGAAATGGACGCCGTAGGCGACGGGAAGGGGCAGGACGAAGAGCAGCGGCGTGTCGGGCAGGAAGAAGCCCCAGTTCGGGTTCCCGGCGAGCGGCTGGCCGCACGCCGCCTCCTCGAGCACGAAGGGGAACTCCCCCGCGCGGAGCGCGCGCTGCACCGCCGCGCGCACGGGGAAATGCACCATGCCGGCGTCGCGGTAGGTGACGTTGAGCAGGCCGAACGCGAGCGGCGCGGCGAGGAGCAGAAGAAGCAGGCGCGGCGCTCCGGCCGCCCCGCCGCCGAGCGCGCGCCGCAGCCGGTCCGCCGCGCGTCGCGCCGGCGCGTCGTTCTTCGAGCCGTCGTGCATGGCGTCATCGTATCCCAACCGACGCGGCGCGCGGTGGACGCGTCGCCGCGCCGCCGTTACGCTTCCCTTCGGAAGCGCCGACCCGCGGCGTCGCGGGCCGCGCAAAGGAGACACTCGATGAAGCGTTTGATCGTGGTGGTGGCCGCCCTGGCGCTCGGCGTCGGCGCGGCGCTCGCGGCCGGTCCGACCTGTTCCAAGCACGACGGCGCGAAGCCGGAGCAGACCGCCGCCAAGGCCGAGGGCCATGGCTGCGCGATGAAGGCGATGAAGGGGATCGAGAAGTCGCTCGTCAAGATCGACGGCGGCGTGAAGATCACGTTCAAGAGCAAGGACGCCAAGCAGGTCAAGGCGCTTCAGGAGCACCTCGCGAAGGCGGCCAAGGAAGGCTGCTCTTGCGGCAAGTGCCCGATGGCCGGCAAGGACGTGACCCGCACGGTCGAGAACACGGCCGACGGCGCCGTCCTGACCGCCGTGTCGAAGAACCCGGAGACGGTCAAGGCGCTCCAGGCGAT
>JAJFTU010000405.1 GCA_021372775.1 bacterium
GACGCGCGTCCCGCGATTCGCGCGGGCATTGCGTCCCGCGAGGTGCGCGGGCACTGCGTCCCGAGACTCGCGCGGGCATTGCGCCCCACGAGGCGCGCGGGCACTGCGTCCCGCAAGGCGCGCGGGCCTTGCGCGTCGAGAACGCGCGGGCCTTGCTCGCCGCAGACCCGCGCGCCTTGCGCAGCCTCACCCCCTCGGCGCCAAAACCCGCGCGCGAAACCCCTCGACATCAAACGTCCGCAGATAACTGAGAATGTCGTCGTACATCGCGTGGAACCCGTAGCCGCCGTGCAGCAACTCGTCGATCGCCGCCCCGCGCGTCCACCCCTCGAACACGATCCGGTGCACCGCCACCACGAGCCCCGTGCGGTCCGAGCCGTGCCAGCAATGCACGAAGTACGGCGCCCCCGCCGGATCGTTGAGCGCCCGCAGCACGACGATCAGCTTCTCCTCGTCCACGCGCCCGGCGCTCATCCCGACCTCGATCAACCGCAGCTTCGTCCCCTCGATCTCGTCCTCGTCGCTGAACCAGCCGCGGAGGTTGACGATCGTCTTGATCCCCAGCCGCTCGAGGCTGCGCATCCCGGCCGCCCGGGGCTGCGCGCCGCGGTAGAGGCCGTCGGTGACCTTGTAGAGGTTCTTCACCCCTTCCGCCGCGACCGGCCGCGCCCACGACGCCGGCCGCGCCGGGACGGGCGCCGGAC
Organism: bacterium; assembly: GCA_021372775.1. Classification (NCBI taxonomy): domain Bacteria; species bacterium. The sequence goes on from JAJFTU010000405.1 coordinate 705, forward strand.
CGGCGCCGAGCGCCGGCGCCGCGAGCGCCAGGACGAGCGCCGCAAAGGCGAGAGGGCGGCGCACCGCGCCCCGCGCTACGCCGCCGCCCGCGCGTCGTCCGCCGGCGGCGCGAACTCCCCTTCCCAGCGCGCGACGACGACGGTGGCGAGGCAGTTGCCGACGACGTTGATCGACGTGCGCGCCATGTCCATCAGCTCGTCGATCCCGAGGACGATGAAGATCGGCTCCGTGGGCAGCCCGAACGACGCCGCCGTGCCGAGCAGGATCACCAGCGAGGCCCGCGGCACGCCGGCGACCCCCTTGCTGGTCAGCATCAGCGTGAAGACCATCACCAGCTGCTGGCCGAACGACATCGACACCCCCGCCGCCTGCGCGACGAAGATCGAGGCCAGCGAGAGGTAGAGCGTCGTCCCGTCGAGGTTGAAGCTGTAGCCGGTCGGCATGACGAAGGCGACGATCTTCCGCGGGACGCCGAGCCCCTCCATCGCCTCCATCGCCCGCGGCAGCGCCGCCTCGGAGCTCGTCGTGGCGAAGGCCAGCGAGACCGGCTCGGCGACCGCGGCGACGAACTTCCGCACCGGCACGCGCGCGATCAGAGCCACCGGCAGCAGCACGGCGAGCACGAACAGCGCGAGCGCGCCGTAGAGCGTCGCCAGCAGCTGGAAGAGGTTCTTCAGCACGCCGAGGCCCATGTGCCCCACGGTGTAGGCGATCGCCGCGCCGACGCCGACCGGCGCGAAGTGCATCACGATGTTCGTGAACTTGAACATCGCGTCCGCCAGCCCCTCGACGACCGACAGCACCGGGCGGCGCTTCTCCTCGGGGACCAGCGCCAGCGCCGCGCCGAAGAGCAGCGCGAAGACGACGACCTGCAGGATCTGCCCTTCCGCGACCGCCTTGGCGACGTTCTCGGGGAAGACGTGGAGGATCACCTCGCTCGCCGTCTGCCCCGCGACCTCGACCTTCTCCGTCGCCGGCGCCGGCGGCAGATGGACGCCGACCCCGGCGCGGCTGACGTTGATCGCCGCGAGGCCGATGAAGAGCGCCAGCGTCGTGACGATCTCGAAGTAGACGAGCGCCTTCACCCCCATCCGCCCCACCTGCCGCAGGCTGGCGTGGCCGGCGACGCCGACGACGAGGGTGGCGAAGAGCAGCGGCGCGATGATCGTCTTGATCAGCCGGAGGAAGATCAGGCTCAGCACGCGCAGGTTGACCGCGACCCCCGGCATGTCGTGGCCGAGCGTCGCCCCGACGACCATCGCCACGAGGATCCACGTCGTGAGCGAGCGCCGGCGCGCGGCGAAGACCAAGAGCCCCGCGACCATCAGCCAGCGCGAGGCGACGAGCCACTCCGGCGGCGGCCCCCAGCCGAACGCCGCCGCCGCGTGCAGCAGCGCGACGATCGCCAAGCCGGCCAGGCCGGCGACGAGCGGCGCCCCGCCGCGTCCCTTGGTCCCCGTCTCCCCGTCCATGCGCCCCCGCCCGCGACGTGATCAGACGCCGAAGTAGCGCGCGACGAGGCCGCGCGCCTGCGCCTCGTCGCCCGTCCCCTTGACGATCGCCCGCCCGTCGTCGAACAGGGTCAGCTCGAACGGCGGCGTGCGGAACCGCACGAGGAACTGGTTCGCGACGACCTCGCCGAGCGGACGCAGCCGCTCCGCGATCGCCGCGAGGTCCGGCGCGCGCCCGCCCTGCGCCAGCACCTGCACCGCGTCGCGCCCGCAGAGCGACGTGGCGACGTGCGGCGGCGCGGCGAGATAGTCGAAGCGGCGCCGGCCGCAGCAGACGCACTGGCCCGCGGGCGGCGGCGGAAGCTGCAACTCGGCGAGCCGCTGCTCCCACACGTCCACCGAGACGACCGACCACGGGTCGGGAACCTCCCCCTTGGCCAGCCAGCGCAGCGCGAGGCCGCACTGCAGCGAGGCCGCGGCGTGGGCCGCCGGACCGAGGATCCCGGCCGTGTCGCACGTCGCGGCCGTCCCCGGCGGCGGCGCGTCCGGCTGCAGGCAGCGGAGGCACGGCGTGCGCCCGGGGACGAAGATCGCGGCGACGCCGCCGGCGCCGATGCAGGCGCCGTAGACCCACGGCACGCCCCGCTCGACCGCGGCGTCGTTGACGAGGTACCGCCCCTCGAAGTTGTCGAAGCCGTCCACGATCAGGTCCACGTCGGCGACGAGCTTGCGGATGTTCCCGGAGTGGACGTCGGCGACGACCGGCTCGACCACGACGTCGCGGTTGATCCGCGCGATCCGGCGCGCCGCGGCGGCCGCCTTCGGCATCTCTTCCTCGACGTCGTACTCGTCGAAGAGGGTCTGGCGCTGCAGGTTGGAGAGCTCGACGACGTCGCGGTCCACGATCCGCAGGAAGCCGACCCCCGCCCGCGCCAGCAGGTTCGCCGAGACGGTGCCGAGCCCGCCGCACCCGAGGAGCAGCACGCGGGCGCGCCGCACCCGCTCCTGCCCCGCGGCCCCGAAGGGGGCGAAAAGAACCTGGCGCGAATAGCGCCCGCCGAGCGGCCCTTGGTCGGTCATCGGTCGTTCCCCCGCCGCGCCGCGGCGTCTTGCCCGCGGCAAACCGGAATGTTACCTTGTTTCGCTGGAAACGTCCCTTTTCCGGGCGTTTCCCCATTCCCCACACCCCCCCAAGGAGCAGTCGCTCATGTCCCCGATCGACTACACGCAGCGGACCGACTACACCGCGGACGTGCCCCGCATGAAGGCGGCGCACAAGCTCGTCTCCGAAACGTCCTACGTTCCCGGCCTGCCGCAGCGGGGCTACAACGACCGCACGCTGCACATCGACCTCTCGACCGCGAAGGCCACCGAGAAGAAGGTCACGCAGCAGATGAAGGACCTCTTCGTCGGCGGCCGCGGCTTCGGCCTCTACTACCTCTGGCAGGCGACCAAGCCGGAGACGAAGTGGGACGACCCCGAGAACGACATCGTCATCGCCCCCGGCCCGCTGGCGGGGAACACGCTCTACCCCGGCTCGGGGAAGTCGATCGTCGTCACGATCTCCCCCGCGACCGACATCCCGATCGACAGCAACGTCGGCGGCTACTACGGCCCGCTGCTCAAGTTCTCCGGCTTCGACGCCATCGAGCTGCAGGGGAAGGCCGAGCGGGACGTCGTCGTCGTCGTGGACGGGGTCAAGGGAACCATCCGCGTCGAGGAAGCGCCGGAAGAGCCGCTCGACAGCCACGTGCTGGCCGAGATCCTGACCCACATGTACGCGGAAGGGCCCGAGGACCTGGCGAACGTCTCCGTCGTCTCCGCCGGCCGCGGCTCCGACCACAGCTACTTCGGCTGCCTCAACTTCTCGCTGTACGACAAGCGGCGCAAGGCGGTGCGGCTGAAGCAGGCCGGCCGCGGCGGGATCGGCCGCGTCTTCCGCGACAAGAAGGTCAAGGCGCTCGTCGTGCGCGGCCCGAAGCCCAAGGGGGACATGAACAACATGGCCGACCGCTCGAAGGTGGCGAAGGTCGGCCTGACGATCAACAAGGAAATCCTCGACATGGACGCCCAGCAGTGCCGCATGCGCACCGCGGGGACGGCCCACCTCGTCGAGATCATGGACGCCTACGACCTCCTGCCGGTCAACAACTACCAGTTCGGCAAGAGCGAGGAGATGTCCAAGATCGAATCCAAGGTCTGGGAGGCCCGCTTCACGCAGGGGATCCCCGACGGCTGCTGGATCGGCTGCACGATGGCCTGCGCCAAGGGCGCCGACGGCTTCGTCGTCAAGACCGGCCCGTACAAGGGGCACACCGTGACGGTGGACGGCCCGGAGTACGAGAACGTCGGCGGCCTCGGCTCGAACTGCGGCATCTTCGATCCGGACTGGATCCTCGAGTCGAACTTCTACTGCGACACCTACGGCCTCGACACGATCTCCTTCGGCACGCACTGCGCCTTCCTGATGGAATGCTACGAGCGCGGGATCCTGAACAAGGAGCGCACCGGCGGGATCGAGCTGAAGTTCGGCTCCGGCGAGGCGCAGATGGAGCTCATGCACCGGATCGCCGAGGGCGAGGGCTTCGGGGCGGTCGCCGCCAAGGGGATCAAGTACTGCAAGAACTACTTCATCGAGCGCGGCTGGGGCGACCCGCAGCTGATCCAGGACATCGGGATGGAGTGCAAGGGGCTCGAGTACTCCGAGTACATCTCGAAGGAGTCGCTGGCCCAGCAGGGCGGCTACGCGCTGACGAACAAGGGGCCGCAGCACGACGAGGCCTGGCTGATCTTCATGGACATGGTCAACAAGCAGCTGCCCACGTTCGAGGCCAAGGCCGAGGCGCTGCACTACTTCCCGATCTTCCGCACCTGGTTCGGGCTGCACGGCCTCTGCAAGCTGCCGTGGAACGACATCGAGCCGGCGGACAACGGGAAGACCTCGGAACCGGCGAAGGTCCCCGAGCACGTCTACAACTACACGCAGATCTACGAGGGGATCGTCGGCAAGCCGCTGAGCAAGGAAGAGCTGATCCTCCAGTCGGAGCGGGTCTACAACTTCCAGCGCGCCTTCAACGTGCGCCGCGGCTACGGCCTGCGGAAGAACGACCTGCCGCCGTACCGCTCGGTCGGGCCGGTGACGAAGGAAGAGTACGAGTCGCGCGCCGACCGCTACGACGGGCAGCTCAAGGAGCTGGTCGGCTACGACCCGGCGGGCAAGAGCACGGAGGAGAAGGTCGCCGCGCTCCGCGCCTTCCGCGAGAAGCAGTACCAGCTGCTGTGCGACGCGGTCTACAAGCGTCGCGGCTGGACCGCGGACGGCGTGCCGACGGTCGCCAAGCTCAAGGAGCTCGGCATGGACCTGCCGGAAGTCGTCGAGGTCGTCCGGGCGCACGGCGCCTGAGCGGAGAGACGGCGGTGATCCACGTCAACGGCGATCCGAAGGAGTGGCGCGAAGGGATGACCGTGCGCGACATCCTGAAGCTCTGCAACTTCAAGTTCCCGCTGCTCGTGGTGAAGGTGGACGACCGTCTGGTTCAGCGCGCCGACTACGACGCCTTCGTCGTGCCGGACGGCGCGCGCGTGGCCGTCCTCCACCTGATGAGCGGTGGATGATTCAGCAAGCTGAATCATCCACCGCACAACCCGTAGGGGAGGCTGGCGCGCCACGAGGATCGTTGAACCGCGAACGATCCCACCGCGCCTGCCTCCCGACGTGATCCCCGCGCCACCTTGCCTTTGTTTTAACGTCGAAACCCGCGCGAGCCTTGCGGCGCAAAACAAGCCGGTCGCGCGGAGTTCACGTCGGGCGGCAGGCGCGATGTTGCGCCGTTGTTCCGACGTTCAGCGGAGCGCGCCAGCCGCCCCTTCCAGCGAACGACGCGATCCCGCGCGAGACGCGACGCTCCTCGTCGCCGCGACGCCGTAGGGGAGGCTGGCGCGCTCCGATCACCGAGTCCCCGCTCAAGCCCCCACCGCGCCTGCCTCCCGACGTGATCCCCGCGCCACCTTGCCTTTGTTTTAACGTCGAAACCCGCGCGGGCCTTGCGGCGCAAAACAGAACGGTCGCGCGGAGTTCACGTCGGGCGGCAGGCGCGGCGGCGGCGCCGTTGTTCCGACGATCATCGGAGCGCGCCAGCCGCCCCTACAGCCTCCCCGCGCAATCCGCCGCCGCGAATTTGTGAATCCCCCGGGGCGGAACGCGCGTCCTACTCTGTCGGCGTCTTGTCGAAGCCCAAAAGAGGAGGCCCGCCCGGTGTTGTCGGTCGTTCCGATCATGTTGGCGTTGGCTCTGCCCGCCGCTCCCGCCGCTCCCGCCGCGCCCGTCGATCCCTCGCCGGAGACGCGGCTCGCCGCGGCGCTCAAGGACGGCGCCGTGGCCTGGCAGTTCAGCGGCCCGGAAGAAGTGGCCGCGGTCCTCGGCGCCCCGCAGAAGGACGAGAACAAGCGGGAAGGCGGCGACGAACTGCTCTTCCGCGGCTACGACGGCGGGCTCGTCGTCGTCTTCGGCCGCGAGGCGGGGACGACCGGGCCGTACGCGCTGCTCGGCTACATGGTGGGCGACCGCGTCGTCCAGCCCGGCGAGAACGAGCCGCTGCGCCTGCGCACCGGCGCCGACGTCGCGCGGCTGCGGCCGTTCACGGGGCTCAAGAACGTGGATGCATCCAGGGTAGACCTGCGGGCGGAAGGCGCGCGGATCCGCGCGTTGCCGTTCGACACGCTCACCCGCTGGCCCGCGCCGGACAAGCTGCCCGCGGGGTTCGATCCCGCCGCGCTTCTCGCCGCCGGCCGCAATCCGGGCCTCGGCCTGCGCGCGCTTCACGCGCGCGGCGTCGACGGACGCGGCGTGGACGTCGCGATCATCGACCAGCCGCTGCTCGCGAACCACGTCGAGCTCGAAGGGCGGCTGCACCTCGTCGCCCAGTTGGGCGTCGAGGGCCGCGAGCCGTCGATGCACGCGAACGCCGTCGCCAGCATCGCCGTCGGACGCACCGTCGGCGTCGCGCCGCGCGCCGACCTCTACTACGTCGCCGTGGCGACGTGGAACGCCGAGAGCGAGGGGAACCACGACTTCGTCGAGGCGCTGAAGCGGCTGCTCGAGCTCAACCGCAGCGGGGCGGCGCACATTCGGGTCGTCAGCGTCTCGGACGGCGGCTTCGCCTCGCGCGCGCAGGCGGCGGAATGGAAGGCGATGGTGGCGCGGGCCGAGCGGGAAGGCGTTCTGCTGATCGTGTGCGACCCCGACTACACCGACTTGAACTTCGGCCTGCTCCGGCCGCTGCCCGGCGGCGACCGCGAGAAGCCCGAGGGCTACAAGGTGGGCACGTACGGCGGGCCGCTGCTCGCCCCCGGCGACGAACGCACGTACGCCGGGGAACGCGGGCGCGAGGACTACGCCTACGAGCCGCGGGGCGGGATGAGTTGGGTCGCGCCGTGGCTTTCGGGGCTCGCGGCGCTCGGGTTCCAGACCAACCCCGCCCTCACGCCGGCCCGCGTGCGCGCGTACCTCGGGCGCAGCGCCACGAAGATGCCGTACGGCCTCGTCGTGAATCCCGAGGGCTTCCTCAAGCTCTGCGCCGCGGACCCCGACCGCCCCGACAACCCGTAGGGGAGGCTGGCGCGTCCCGATCGTCGCGTCCCCGCTCAAGACGCCACCGCGCCTGCCTCCCGACGTGCTTCACGCGCATCCTTGCCTTTAGACGCCGAAAGGCAATGATGCGCGAGGCTCACGTCGGGCGGCAGGCGCGGTGGCGGCGCCGTTGTTCCGACGACGTGATCGGCGCGCCAGCCGCCCCTACGATCGGGGGGAGCGCGAAACGAAAACGGGCGGGCCGTCGCGGCCCGCCCGTCGAGGGTTCGGTACAACGCCAAAAAGTCAGCGGTGGATTTCGTAGAAGAGGCGGCGCGCCAAGGTGATGTCGGCGTCCTTGAGGCGGCGGTAGGCGACGCGGGCGGTCGCCTTGTCGTTGGCCATCAGGCTGGAGCGGCCGAGCCAAAGCAGCGCGAGCGGGTGCGAGCCGTCGCACTCCAGGGCGCGGCGGAACGAGACCAGCGCCTGGTCGCGCTCCCCTTCCTCGAGCCGCGCCATCCCCAGCGCGACGTGCGCGTCGGCGAGCTCCGGCGCGGCCGCGGTGAGGTCGATCAGCAGGCTCGCCGCGTCGGGCCAGCGGCCCTGCTGCGCGTAGAGGGCCGCCAGCTCGAGCCACGTCTCGTGGCGGTCGTGGTCGATCTCGATGCCGCGCCGCAGCGCGCGCTCCGCTTCGTCCCAGCGCTCGAGACCGGCGAGCGCCTTCCCCTTGATGAAGAGCGTCTCGCCGTCGTCCGGCTTCGCCGCGAGGAGCGCCGCCGCGACCTCCGCGGCGTCGCGGAAGAGCCCCTGCTCGAGGTAGGCCCGCGCGAGCTCGGGGCCGAAGGCGCCGTCCCGGCGCTCCGCGGCGGCGGCGCGGACGTAGGCCGTGTCGCAGCGCAGCGCCTCGGCGAAGGCGCGCTTGGCCGCCGCGCCGTCGCCGGCCGCGCGGCGCAGCAGCGCCAGCGCGAACCACGCCGCGGCGTCCTCCGGCGCCTCGTCGAGCGCCCCTTCGAGCGCCTCCGCGGCCGCCTCGTCGCGGCCGGGCCGGCTCGCCAGCGCGCGGCCGAGCTGCGAGGCGGCGCCGGGCACGCCGGCGTCGGCCGCCTCGGCCAGCGGCGCGAGCGCTTCGTCCACGCGCCCCGCGGCGACCAGCGCGGCGCCGAACGCGGCGAGGAAC
>JAJFTU010000406.1 GCA_021372775.1 bacterium
CCACCTCGGCAGCCTGCGGATCGTGACGGACGCCGCCGGCGGGCGGCTGGAGGGGCACGACTACTACCCGTTCGGCGGCGAGATGGGCGCGGCCGGCTCGGCCAGCCGGAAGAAGTTCACGGGCCACGAGCGGGACGAGGAAACCGGGCTCGACTACATGCTCGCCCGGTACTACCCGGCCTCGCTGGGGCGGTTCCTGAGCGTCGATCCGCTCCCGGGGACGGCGAAGCCGGAACTGCCGCAGACATGGAATCGGTTTGTCTATGTTGAGGACTCGCCGGTCCTGTCGGTTGACCCTGACGGACGGACACCGCGCGTGTTCCAGCAGATTGGGGATGCGTTGAGGTCGGGTCTCGAGCGTTTCAACGATAATAGGAAGACGGCGGCGAAGGGGTTGAAAACGATGGCCGCAACTGCATCCAAAGTCGAGGTCGTTGCCGCAGTCGCTGCCGCGGGCGTACTTGCGGCGGGACCAGCGGGCGCGCCGGAAGCCGGGGTTCCGGCACAAGTGGCAGGTGTTGCGGGCGACATCAGTGTCGCTGCCGAAGTGGCGGCCTTCGTGCTGGATCCTAGCTGGGATGGCGCCAAGGATGTTGGCCTTTCCCTTGTCTCGCTCGGTGCCGCCGAAGGGGCGAAGTCGCTTCTCAAGGGCGAAGCGAAGGTGGCGGCCGCGGCTACGAAGGAGAAGGTGGCGGACGCCGCCGCTTCGGCTGGATGCGATCTCGCTCGCGCTGCTGCGGCGGCTGCGGCAGGACCGGAGAAGAGCAAGACAACGCAGCCAGGGTCCAAGGAATCAAAATCGGCATCAAAGGAGTCCGCTCCCTCCAAGGACAAAGAGAAATGATGAGAATCGTGCTGCTGCTCGGCGCTGTGGGTGTAGGTTGCGCGGTCATGTTGTTCTTCACGTCGCGTATCCCCTGCCCCGGAACCCGCTACGGGCCATGTATTTCAAGCAGTTCAGGAGGACAATGCTCATTGGGGTGGTTGGAATTTGCATCGCGCTTTTGAGGCTTCTGATCTTCGGCATGGATTGAGCGGAACCCCCGAATACAGGTGAGAGCCGAACGCGAAGGGGGTGGATTGCCTACGCCAGGACGGGATAGCTCGCACGGGGCGTGCTCACCTCTTGGGCAGCGCGGCTGTCGTTCAGGGCGTGTCCGGACCACCGGGCTCCTCGGACGGACTCTGCGGACGGTGGCGCTCGCGCTGGCCTGCAGTGCAGGGTTTCATGGTTGCGCGAGCGGACCGCGCGACCAGATGTCGTCGCTCGACGCGCTCTGCGGATATGACTCCGTGAAGCTCAAGGTCGTCGTCAGCGGCCCGCGCATCGCGGCCACCGTGTCGAACGGGTCGCGGTGTTCCGTATTTCTGATCCCGGAGAATGACGGCGTGGTCTGGTGGGACGGCGCGCATCGCGCGCTGTACGTCGATCAGAGCGCATACAGCTGGCGACGGGAGAATCGGTTGCGCGGCGGCTGGACCAGCCGGGCGGACGATCCGCTCGACTTTCAGGAACTGCCGCGGGGCCAACGCAGGACTCTCGTGTTCACGGCCGGTCCCGAAGCAGGATGCGGTGCGTGGAACGTTATCGTGCGCATCCCGGTTTTCAAGAGCGCCGACTCCCTCAGGAACAAGCCGCGGTCGAGAGTCGGGGATTGGCTCTCCGGCCACGAGTTCGTGCTCTCCTCATTGATGGATGGGGTCGCGTTCTAGCCCGGCTTGCGATTTGTCTCGATGGTGCTTTCGCGTGCGCTCGGGAAAACAACATCTCTTCTGTAAAGTCGCTCGCTGAGGCGGGCCCGTAATCACGCAGTCTCAATCCCATCGTTGGGAGCGGCGCAGCGACCGGCCTGCCGCCCGAAAGGTGATCCGAGCTGACTGTGGCTTTGCGGGTCGGTATCATGTTCAGGATGTTGGAGCGCGTTTCCGATGTGCCCGCTGCCGAGCGGACTGCCTGTGTGACTCCCGTACGCATCTGCCCTGATCGTTGGCGGCGCCTAAACCAGCATCGCTCGGGATAGCCCGAGCCTTGCCGGGTCGTGGCTGTTGCGTGGAAATGCACGGAGGCAAGAAGCGATGAACGCGTGGCCGGCGATCTTGTGCGCCGCGAGCCTTCTGCTGGTCGGCTGCGACGAGAAGCGGGAGAAGGCGGCGGCGTGCGTGAGCCCGGACGGCCGGCATGTCGCGACCGTCTTTGCGGGGCGCTACAACGTCACGGCCAGGGATACGGTGTTCGTCTATGTCGAGGCCGCGGAGTCCCGTTGGAGCCTGTTCCACTCCAAGAGACTCGTCCTGTTCTGCGTCGGCTACCCCGAGCTTGTGAGTGTCAGATGGATGTCGGACGACAAGTTGGTGGTGCGATTCGCGGCGATGGGGAACGTCGTCCGGAAAGACACAGCCGCGGATGGTGTGTCGATTGTGTTCGAAGAGGTCACGAGAAAGGAGATGGAACGATCTCCCGCGGCGTGAGCGGCAGTGAATAGGACGGTGCCGGCCAGTCCTTCTCGCGCCCCACGGGTGCGGGGAACTATGACCTCTCGGCGAGCGCGCGCGGCGAGAGGACGCCTGGCGCGACGCGCATCCTCGGCGACGTCCGACGCGGAGCGCGGGCCTTCTGGACGACGCCGCGCGGAAGGGCGCGGTCGCGGCTGGATTCGGCGCGCCCGGCGACGATGGGAGGCGGCATGAACTTCGGCGCTGCAACGTCGCCGGCTAGAGGCCGGGTGCGCATTGGGCTCTATCTCCTCTGCGCGAGCTTCGCGGTCTCCTACCTCTGGCTTCCGTTCGAACTGCTGCCCGCGGGGCCCGCGTATGGCCGCCGCTTCCGCTTCATCGCGCTGTCGTGGGCGCTGACGGGCCTCCTTTGGTTCGTCGGGGCCCTGATGCTGCGCGGCGCCGGCCGACTGGCCGCCGCGCCGCAGGGCCATGAGGCGCGGCGGCTCGGCGTCGCTTCGGCGACGCTCGCCGCGGCCGCGCTGGGCTACTGCGCCCTCGGGCTGCTTGCGCAACGGTTCGGACGGGACTCGACGGCGGAGACGACGTTCGCCCCGCTCGGCGGCGTCGTCTTTGCGCTCGTCGCGGCGGCGGTCGCCGGCGCTCTCCTTTGGTGGCTCCGGACGGCGGAAGCGGCGCTCGCCGCGGCGCGGGCGCCGCGCGGCGTCTACGTCGCCGCCGCCGCCTGCGCGGGAGCGTCCATCCTCTGCCGGGCGATCAACGCGTTCTCGCCGGCAAGCATCGCGCCGGCCCAGACGTTGCTCCTCGCGCCGTTGGGGTGGACGACGGCCCTCGGCTGCGTCGCCGCGCTCGCGCTGCGGCTGACGATCTTCGCTCCCGCGCTCGCCCGCGCGGCGGAGCGGGACGGCGACAAGACGCTCCAGGGCGGGGCGACGGAGGAGCGCGAAGGGATCGGCGAGGCCGCTCCGCGGCGCAGGCCGTTCTCCGCCCGCTTGCTGGAATTCGGCGTCGGGTTCTTCGGATTCCCGATCGGCGTGGCGTTCGTCTTCTCGCTCGTGCTGCCCCTCGGCGACTTTGCGGCGCAGACGTCGCCGTTTCTCGCTCTCGCCGGCCTGCTCGCGGCCTTCGTCTTTTTGCTGCGCGCGAAACGGACGGCGGCGGCCTTGGGCGGGCTCGCGGCGTTGGTGATCGCGCCGACGCTGCTGTTCGGCTTCTGCCTCGCGCTGTTCAGGTGACGGGGAGAGCGACGCGCGGCGCTTCGTCCCGCGCGGGACGACCGGTCCGCGCAGGGGCGGTCGGCGCGTCCCGCGGATCGTCGGACCGAATCGCCGCGCGCTAGCCGCGCGCCAGCAGGCGCAGACGGTCGAGCGCCGCGGGGCGGCCGAGGACGATCAGCGTTTCGCCGGCGACGAGCGTCTCGTCCGGCGAGGGGTTGAAGGCCTTCCGCCCGTCGCTCCGGACGATCACGGCGACGATGATGTCGAGCTCGCGCCGGATCGGGCTCTCGCGCAGCGTCTGACCGACGAGCGGCGACCCGTCGGCGACCGCGACCTCCTCCACGTTGACCTCCAGCTCGCGCGCGAAGAGGTCCTCCATGAAGTCGCTGAGCTGCGGGCGCAGGACGATGTGGGCCATCATCTGGCCGCCCCGCTCGTAGGGGTTGAGCACCCGCTGCGCGCCGGCGGCGATC
>JAJFTU010000407.1 GCA_021372775.1 bacterium
GCCTTGGGGGTGACGCTCCTTCTGGTCGGCGTGGCCACCGCCTCCAACATGGGGTTCAAGTTCGTGCCGCAAATCCCGGGCACGGCGGGCGCCAACGCCTACAACCTCTCGCTGCCCTGGAACAACAACTACACGGACGCCGCCAGCCTGCTGAACGACATTCCCGGCGCCACCAAGGTCTCGCAGTTCACGTCGAACGCGGGGCTGGTCAGCTGGGTCCAGAACGCGGGCGGCACGCTCTTCACGGTGCGCAAGGGCGAAGCGTACATCGTCTACGGCTCTGGTTCGGGCCAGACTCCGGTGATCGTGGGCTCCCACGACCCGAGCTACACGTACACGTTCACGGCGGGGCAGGCGTTCAACGCCTCCGCTCCGTATCACCAGACCCTGACCTCCGCCCGCGACCTGTTCCTGAGCATCGAAACGAAGTGCGCGGGATCGATGTCGAAGGTGTCGAAGTTCACGCCCGCGTCCGGCTTGGTCAGCTGGCTGGGCGACGCCAGCGGCGGGACGAACTTCAACCTCGATCTCGGCTCCGGCGTGGTCATCTTCACGAAGGCGACCTGCAGCGGCTACGTCTGGCCGCACTACTGATCGCGGCGTTCGACGTCCGATCGACGGACGAGGAGGCATTGATATGCTGAGGAAAGTCTTGAACGTCGCGGCCGTTGTTTCGATGGCGCTCTGCGCGGTCGGAACGGCGCAGGCTGCCGCGTATTCCTATCTGGCTGCGGTTCTGTCCACGTCGGATGTGGGCGCTCCGGTTTATCTTCGGTACTTCAACCCGCACGACAACGTCGTCAACGACAAGCTCATCGACGCCTGCATTGCTCCGTACACGTGGGACGCCGCGACGTCGTCCTGCCAGCTCAATTTCCGCACCGTTTCCGGCGTCAGCGGTTACCGCGGGCCGACGGACGACGTGTTCAACGACACCGGTACGCTTAATGAAGTGCGGTACGCCGCCTTCGACATGGAGCAGGGCAGCGGAACCGCCAGCCACGCCGGCTACTACTTCTTCGCCGGCGCGGCGGTCAAGGGCACGGAGCTGGCGGACTGGAAGGGCACGGACTGCGCCGGTTCGGGCACGCAAGCTTGCCTCGGACAGGGCACCACGACGAATGCCGCCGGGACCGCTCAGACCGTCACGGGCATCGGCGCCGTAAACCCGATCGCCGGGTTCCGCCCGATTCCGGTCCCGGTTCCCGTCTTCAACGGCGGCACGGCGAATCTCGATCTCTCTTGGACGGCCGCCTCGATCGTCAGCAGCGACGGCTCCACCGGCACGATCAGCTACGACCTTTACGTCGCCAAGAAGGCGTGCGGCAGCTCGGTCCTTTCGACCGACTACGCGCTCCTGAAGAACGTCACCGGCACGTCCACGAGCGTCGCGAAGGCCGACCTGGCCCTGAGCGGCAACACGTGCGCGTGGTTCGCCATCGCGCTGCGCTACCCGAGCGCCGGCACCACGGCCGTCACCTCCCGCTACCTCTCCGCCAACAGCCTGCCCGTCAGCTACGACGCGTCGGCCGCGACGGTGACCGGCCTGCGGGCGATGTACATGCGGAACCTCGGCGTGCAGGTCAGCTTCAAGACGACCTCCGAGAGCAACACGCAGGGCTTCTACATCGCGCGTTCGTTCTCGCCGAACGGCCCGTTCGTGCGCGTCTCCCCGCTGATCGCCGCCAAGGGCGAGGCCAACAGCTACACCTACATGGACGCCACGCGCGCCCTCGTGCTGCGCGGCGGCAAGGTCTACTACCGCGTGGACGTCGTCTCCCGCGACGGCAAGGCCAACAGCTTCGGCCCCGTCCTGGTGGACATCCCGGGCTCGAACAACCGCGCTCCGCTGACGCCGGCGACGAACTCCCGTTTCGCCACCCAGCGCTGACGGTTTCCATCGCAGGAACGAACGAAACGGGGCCGCCCACGCGGCCCCGTTTCCTTTGCGCGCGGCGTCGGCGCGGCGCCGGCGCGCGACGCCGGGGGGCGCGGCGTACAATCCCGCCGTGCTGAACAGACAGCGCGTCGTCGTCGAGTTCCTGCTGCGGGCGTCCGGCCCGCTGAGCAAGCTGCATCTGGCGGAGCTGCTGTTCCTCTGCGCGCGGGAGGCGAACGCGGCGGAGGCGATGCCGTTCTACGATTTCTTTCCGCACCACGTCGGTCCTTACTCGTTCTCGCTGGAACACGACCTGCGGGACTTGGCGGCGCAGGGATTGGTCGCCATCGACGGCGGGCGGGTGTCCGCGGACGGGGGAGTGCAGGCGCGAATGACGGTGTCCCGCCTGAGCAACGCGCAGCAGATTCCGGCGCGGCTGACGCTCCACACGTACGGCGCGTTGGGCCTCAAGGAACTTGTCGCGCAAGTGCAGGGCCGCTATCCGGAGTTCACGCGCCGGGGGCTGGAGACGGCGGCGTCGCGGGCCGGCGTCGTCTACACGATCGGCTACGAGGGGCGCTCGGCGGATTCGTTCTTCGACCGTCTCCTGCGCGCCGGCGTGCGGCGGATCGTGGACGTGCGCCGCAACCCCTATTCGCGGAAGGGCGGCTTCTCCAAGGCGCCGCTGCAGCTCTTCGGGCGGCGGCTCGGAATCGGCTACACGCACCTGCCGGAGTTGGGGATCGCGTCGGCGGAGCGCGCGAACCTCTCCAGCGCGGCCGACTACGACGCGTTGTTCGAACGCTACGAAAGGACGACGCTTCGCGAGGCGGCGGAGGCGATCGACGGCGTGGCGCGGCTGCAGTCCGCGGAGCCCGCGGCGCTTCTGTGCTTCGAGGCCGACCCGGCGCGCTGCCACCGCGGGCGGCTGGCGAAGGCCGTGGCCGCGGCGAGCGGCATGCCGATCGTGCACCTGTAGCGGCGCGGCGGAACGGCGAATCGTCGGCGCGACTTGGTTCGCGGCGCTAGAAGAGACTCGCCTGAAGGTCCCTCTTCGGGCGCATGTAGCCGAGGACCATGAACGCCGCGGGGTGGCGGAGCTGGTTTCCGACGAAGAAGAGGACATCGTTAGTCGGGGCGCAGATGTCGTCGAGCCAACGCTCGCGGATCTTGCGCAGGGCGCCGGCTTCATCGCCCTCGCGCGCGAGCCGCCTGTAGAGTTGGCCGAGTTCCCAGTCGACGATGCTGCAACGATGCGGCTGCGCCGCCCGGCAGTCTTCGCAGCGGAAGACGTAATGAAACTTGTAGGGGATCTTCTCCAGCGGCGCGGTCGACGTCCCTCCGAAGAGCCGAGCCTGAGCGAGCTTCTGCCGCTCCTCCTCCGACCAGGCGCGGGCCGTCGGTTCGTACGTGAGGTCAAGGACCTCCATCGGCCGGAGCAGCCCCAGAGACGTCCCCCGCTCCTTCTGCGCCTTCTGGATGGCGCACAGCGAGGGCGCCGACATCCCCTCCACCAGCGCGAGGCGCTTCCGCCAGTTGTCGTCGGAGCTGACGAATTCGCGCAGACGGAGCGTTTCAAGCTCGGGGACGAAGCTCTCGGGGCGGTGGTCGCTTCGGCGCCTGTGAACGCGGACTGTGATCCACTGCCACTTCTTGAACTGATCAGGCTCATCGAGGCCGCGGAACGGCACGGGGTAGAGACGAACGAAGCGGCGATCCCGCGTCACGCCAGCCGTGCAGACGCTCTCGCCCAGCGCGAAGCTCGGCGTGGGATAGGCCTTGACGGTGACGAGAACGTCGAGCGTTTCGCTTGGTTGCCGGTTCATGCCGCGCCCCCCGAGCGGTCCGTCCGAGGCCGCGCGCCACAGTCGGCGGGCGGGGCGGACGAATGCCGCGCCGCGGAGACGCCCCCCGGACGTGCCCGCAAGGGGAGTCTACCGTAGCGGCGCGGGGGGCGTCAGCGGACCGTTGCTGGAGCGGGACGCGCTCTCCCCGACGCGCGTCAGCAGTCCAGCGCCTGCAGCGAGAGCTTCTTGTTGTAGGTCCGCTCGAAGAACGGCTGGGTCTGCTCGATCCAGGCCTCCTCGAGCAGCGCGAGCTCGCCGTCGAGGTCGAAGGCCGGGTCGTCCTTCACCTCGATCTCGTCCACCACCTCGAACTTGAACGCCTCCGCGCCGTACTGGTCCCAGTCGGCTTGGAGCGCCGCGTTGCGGTGCTTGCCGATGTTCAGCTCGAAGCGGTGGCGGTTGAGCGGGCCGGCGAGGTTGCGCGCGGCGCCGAGCAGCGCGCGGCCGGTGACGGTGTTGAGGATGCGGTAGATCCCCGCCTTGCGCGGGGCTTCCTTGTACTGGCGCTTCAGTTCGGCGCGCGTGGACATCGTCGGCTCCTCCGTCGCGGCCCGGCGGTACTCGCCGTTCCGACGGGTCATCATTCCTTCGTCGATCAGCATGCGGCGGATCGTGCAGTAGTCGGCGCAGAGCGTCTTGATCCGCTCGTCCACCTCCCGCTCGGCGTAGACGCGCCCCGGCTCGAACTTCTCCAGGACCTCCTCGAGGATCACCAGCCGCTTGCGCCACTGCTTGGGGATCCGCTCGAGGAAGCCGTTCCGGAAGTACGCCTTGCGCACCTGCTCGCGCATCCGCAGCAGGCGGCGCCGCTCCGGGCTGTCCTCCGCGGCGGGGAGGGCGACGAGCTCGCGCAGCCGCTTGGCGAACAGGTCGGTCCGCAGCTCGTAGACGAGGTAGTACTGGCTCTTCGTCTTGGCGACGAGCCCCGCCTCCTCGAGCTTGCGCAGGTGGAAGGAGATCGTGGACGGCGCGCGGCGCAGCCGCCCGGACAGCTCCTCGGCGCAGTGCGGCCGCTCGAGCAGCGCGTTGACGACCTGCAGCCGCGTCGGGTCGGCGAGCGCCTTGAACAGCTCCGCCCGCCG
>JAJFTU010000408.1 GCA_021372775.1 bacterium
GAGATGGTGATGCCGGGCGACCGCCTGGAAGTGGTGGTGGAGCTGATCCAGCCGATCGCGATGGACCGCGGGCTGCGCTTCGCCATCCGCGAAGGCGGCCGGACGGTCGGCGCCGGCTCGGTGACCGAGATCATCAAGTGAGGGGCGGCGGGGCCTCGCCTCGCCGTTCCCGAATGGCAACGCGGCGCGATGGGCGCCGAGGACGGATCCGATGAACAGCGACAAGATCCGCATCAGGCTGAGAGCCTACGACCACCGCATCTTGGACCAGTCGGCGACCGAGATCGTCGACACGGCCCGGCGGACGGGCGCGCGCGTGGCGGGGCCGATCCCTCTGCCGACGTTGCGGAGCATCTACACCGTCAACCGCTCGCCGCACGTCGACAAGAAGTCGCGCGAGCAGTTCGAGACCCGCACGCACAAGCGGCTTCTCGACATTCTTGACCCCACCCCCGAGACGGTGGACGCGCTGATGAAGCTCGACCTGCCGGCCGGCGTGGACGTCGAAATCAAGGCCTTCAGCTCCTGAAGGGGCGGCGATTAATTTCGGCCCCTACGGGCGGAGGTTGGACCAATGGTTGGTGGACTGATTGCAAAGAAGGTCGGGATGACGCAGCTGTTCCGAGAGGACGGCCGCGTGGTGCCGGCCACTGTGCTGGTCGCGGGACCGTGCGTGGTCGTCCAGCGTAAGACGAAGGAGCGCGACGGCTACGAAGCCGCCCAGCTCGGCCTCGTCGAGGACCGCGCCCCGCGCCGCGTGAACAAGCCGACTGCGGGTCACTTCAAGCGCGCCGGAGTGCCGGCGACCCGCCAGCTGCGCGAGTTCCCGCTGGCCGAAGGGGCGGATCCGAAGCCCGGCGACACGGTCAAGTGCGACCTCTTCAAGGCCGGCGACAAGGTGGACGTCATCGGGAACAGCAAGGGACGCGGCTTCCAGGGCGTGATCAAGCGCCACGGGTTCGGCGGCGGCGTCGCGACGCACGGCTCGATGTTCCATCGCGCCCCCGGTTCGATCGGCGCTTCCGCCTGGCCGTCGCGCACGCTGCGCGGCCTGCGGATGGGCGGCCACATGGGCGACGCCCGGATCACCGTGAAGGGTCTCGAGGTCGTGGAAGTCGACGCGGCCCGCAACCTGCTGGTGATCAGGGGCGCGGTCCCGGGCGCGCGCGGCAGCGTGCTCGTCGTCCGCTTCCAGGCCGGCCACGCCCGGAAGGGGGAGTGACCATGCCGGAAGTCAGCGTTCTGAACATCAAGCGCGAAGAGGTCGGCAAGCTGACGCTGCCGGACGCCGTCTTCGCGAGGCCGTTCAACCGCCACCTGCTCTACGAGGCCGTGCGCTGCTACTTGGCGTGCGCGCGCCGCGGGACGCACAAGACCAAGAACCGCGTCGAAGTCAGCGGCGGCGGCAAGAAGCTGTGGAAGCAGAAGGGGACCGGCCGGGCCCGCATGGGGTCCAACCGTTCGCCGCTGTGGCGCCACGGCGGCACGATCTTCGGGCCCGTCCCGCGCGACTACTCCTACGCGCTCCCCAAGCGGGCGCGCCGGGTCGCGCTGGCCTCGGCGCTGTCGGACAAGGTCAGCGGCGGGAACCTGATGGTCGTGGACGGCCTGCCGTTCACGGAGCCGAAGACGAAGCTCCTCGCCGGTCTGGTCCAGAAGGACCTCGGCCTGACGGGGAAGGTGCTGGTGGTCTTCGACGGCGAGAACGAGGCCCTCGAGCTGGCCGCGCGCAACCATCCGCGCATCGACGCGGTGCGGGCGCTGCAGGTCCACGCCTACCACGTGCTGGACCACGAGACGGTCTTGATCAGCCGGGCCGCGGTGGAGCAGCTCGGTGAGGTTCTGAGCCGATGAACGCCCTGACCAGTTGGGACATCATCCGCCGGCCGCGGCTGACCGAAAAGGCGACGCGGCTCAAGGAAGAGGCGGACCGCCGCAAGGACAGCGGCGAAACCTTCGTCTTCGACGTCGATCCGCGGGCGAACAAGATCCAGATCCGCGCGGCCGTCGAAGAAGCGTTCGGCGTCGAGGTGCTGCACGTGCGCACGGTGAACGTGGCGGGCAAGAAGCGCCGCTACGGCCGCTTCCTCGGTCTTCGGGCCGACTGGAAGAAGGCCTACGTGACCCTGAAGCCGGGCAGCAAGACCATCGACTACCTCGAAGGCTGAGGACGGGGGCCAAAATGGCGATCAAGAAGTTCAAGCCGACCTCGCCGGGCAGACGGCAGATGGAAGTGCTGGTCTCGCCCGAGATCACGACCTCGGAACCGTACAAGCCCCTGCTCGAGCCGAAGAAGGCGACCGGCGGCCGCAACAGCCTGGGCCGCGTGTCGATGTGGCAGCGCGGCGGCGGGCACAAGCGCCGCTACCGCCTGATCGACTTCAAGCGGGACAAGAACGGCGTTCCGGGCCAGGTGACCACGATCGAGTACGACCCGAATCGTTCGGCGAACATCGCCCTGGTGACCTACAAGGACGGCGACAAGCGCTACATCATCGCCCCCTTGGGTCTTCAGGTCGGTCAGACGATCCTCGCCTCCTCCGAGGCGGACATCGTCGTGGGCAACTGCCTGCCGCTGAAGAACATTCCGGTCGGCACGATGATCCACAACATCGAGCTCCGTCCCGGCAAGGGGGGCCAGATGGCCCGCAGCGCCGGCGCCGGCGCCCAGATCATGGCCAAGGAGGGCGAATACGCCCATCTGCGGCTCCCCTCGGGCGAAATGCGCCTCGTGCTCACCGAGTGCCGGGCGACGATCGGCCAGGTCGGGAACATCGACCACGCCAACGTGAGCATCGGCAAGGCCGGCCGCTCCCGTTGGCTGGGCAAGCGGCCGCACGTTCGCGGCGTCGCGATGAACCCGGTCGACCATCCGCACGGCGGCGGCGAGGGCAAGACCTCGGGCGGCCGTCACCCGGTGACGCCGTGGGGCGTTCCGACCAAGGGCCACAAGACCCGCCACAACCCGCGCACGGACCGGTTCATCGTCCGCCGGCGCGGCCAGAAGTAACCGGAGCCGGCCATGTCGCGTTCGGTTTGGAAGGGTCCCTTCGTCGATCAGCACCTCGCGAAGAAGATCGACGAGATGAACAAGAAGAACGACCGCAAGGTGATCAAGACCTGGTCCCGGCGGTCGACGATCACCCCCGAGATGGTCGGGCACACCATGGCGGTGCACAACGGGAAGAAGTTCATCCCCGTGTACGTGACCGAGAACATGGTCGGCCACAAGCTCGGCGAGTTCGCCTTGACCCGGACGTTCAAAGGACACTCCGGGACCAAGGACAAGAAGGCCAAGCGCTGAGCGCGCGCGAGGGAGACGAATCATGGTTTCGCAAGCGACGCTGCGCTATCTCCGGACGAGCGCGCAGAAGACGCGGCTGGTTGTCGACCAGATCCGCGGCCGCGACGTGGCCGAGGCGCTGGGCATCTTGAAGGCCTCCCACAAGCGCGTGGCGCGGCACATCGAGAAGCTGCTGAACTCGGCCATCGCCAACGCCGAGAACCGCGAAGAGCGGGTGGACGTGGACAAGCTCTTCGTCGCCAAGGCGTGGGTCGACGAGGGGCCGAGCGAAAGCCGCGGGCGGGCCGGCACGATGGGGCGCTACTTCCCCCGGATCAGCCGGAAGGCGCACGTGACGCTGCAGCTCGACGTGAAGAAGTAGGTTCCACGGGGCCGCCGAGGCGGCGGCCCAAGGACGCGGCCCCCAGCGGGCGGCTCCAGAGGACGCGATGGGACACAAGACTCACCCCTACGGCTTCCGGCTCGGTTACAACCGCACCTGGAAGAGCCGCTGGTTCGACACCAAGCGCTACGCGGACTTCCTCCACGAGGATCTCGCCCTGCGCAAGGAATTGAAGTCCCGCCTGTTCAACGCCGGCATCGCCGGGGTGGACGTGGAGCGGGCCGGCGAGCACAAGCTGAAGGTCAGCCTCTACACCGCGCGTCCGGGCGTCATCATCGGCCGCAAGGGGACCGAGGTCGACAAGCTGCGCGACGACATGAAGGCGAAGACCGGCCGCGAGGTGTTCGTGAACATCCTCGAGGTCGAGAAGCCGGAGCTCGACGCCCAGCTGGTCGCCGAGGGGATCGCCGGGCAGCTCGAACGCCGCATCGCCTTCCGCCGCGCCATGCGCAAGGCGGTCGAGGCGGCGCAGCGGTTCGGCGCCAAGGGGATCCGCATCCGCTGCGCGGGCCGCTTGGGCGGCCACGAAATCGCGCGGGCCGAGTGGTATCTGGTCGGCCGTCTGCCGCTGCACACGCTGCGCGCGGACATCGACTACGGCCAGGCGAACGCGCACACGACCTACGGCGTGATCGGCATCAAGTGCTGGATCTACAAGGGCGAGCAGACCGAGGTCGTGGCCCAGCGCGGGCGCCAGAGATAGCTGTAGCGGCCGGCCGCGCGCCGGCCCCGACGCCGGCCGCCGCGGGGCGGCCCCGGCCAGGGACGAACGACAATGTTGCAGCCGACGAAAGTCAAGTTCAGGAAGCAGCAGCGCGGCCGGATGTGCGGCGTGGCCATGCGCGGCTCCTTGGTCGCCTTCGGCGAGTTCGGCCTGAAGGCGCTCGAGCCGGGCTGGCTGACGCAGCGGCAGATCGAGGCCGCCCGCGTGGCGATGAGCCGCGCGGTGAAGCGCGGCGGCAAGCTCTACATTCGCCTTTTCCCGGACAAGCCGGTGACGAAGAAGGCGGCCGAGACCCGCATGGGCTCGGGCAAGGGGGCCCCGGACCACTGGGTCGCGGTGGTCAAGCCGGGGAAGATCCTGTTCGAGCTCCAGGGCATTCCCGAGGACGTCGCGGCGAACGCGATGAAGCTCGCCGGCAGCAAGCTGCCGATCCAGACTAAGTTCGTCCGGCGCGCCACGGTTTGAGGCGGTCGGCGGAGACGCGGCGATGAAGATCAAGGAAATCCGGGACATGTCCGAGGAGCAGCTGGCTCAGGAGTCCCGCGAATTGCGGCGGGCGCTCTTCAACCTGCGCCTCCAGCGGGCGATCGGCCAACTGGAGAAGCCGCACAAGCTGGGCGATACGCGCCGCAGCCTGGCGCGCGTGCTGACCGTGATGCGGCAGCGCGAGGCGGCGAAGGAGACCCGCTGATGGCAGGCGAATCGAACATCCGGCGCGGCCAGACCAAGGTCGGCGTCGTTGCCAGCAAGCCCGGCGACAAGACCGTCAAGGTCCTCGTCGAGCGGCTGATCCCGCACGCGGTCTACAAGCGGGTCATCCGGCGCTCGAAGTACTTCCTCGCCCACGACGAGCGGAACCTCTGCAACGTCGGGGACAAGGTCGAGATCGCCGAGACCCGGCCGCTGTCGGCGCGCAAGCGCTGGCGCGTGACCGAAATCATTCTGCGCGCCGAGGGCGCCGCCCCGTCCGTCGACCCGGTGGTCGAGGACGAGGCGGGGAAGTGAGGAGGCCGCGATGATCCAGATGCGTACGATCCTCGCCGTCGCCGACAACTCGGGCGCGAAGAAGATCCGCGCGATCGGCGTCCTCGCCGCCCGTCCGGGCGCGAAGGGGCTGGTCGGCGGCAAGGCGCCGGAGATGGCGGGCCTGGGCGACGTGATCACCGCGTCGGTCCAGGAGGCGCTGCCGGACGGCACGGTGAAGAAGGGCGCGGTGGTCAAGGCCGTCGTCGTCCGCGTGCGCGCCGACCACCGGCGCAAGGACGGCACCTACATCCGCTTCGACGAGAACGCGGCGGTGCTGATCAACAACATGGGCGAGCCGGTCGGGACGCGCGTGTTCGGGCCCGTGGCGAGGGAACTGCGCGAGAAGAACTTCGCCAGGATCATCTCGCTCGCGCCCGAGGTTCTGTGAGGTAGCCATGCGAATCCGGAAAGGCGACCAGGTCGAGGTCATCTCGGGCAAGGACAAGGGGAAGCGCGGCAAGGTGCTGCGCGTGATCTCCGAGACCGAGCGCGCGATCGTCGAAGGCGTGAACCTCGTGAAGAAGCACGCGAAGCCGAACCCTCGGCTGGGCGTGAAGGGCGGGATCGTGGAGCGCGAGGCCGCGGTGCACATGGCCAAGCTGCAGCCGATCGACCCGCAGACGAACAAGCCGACGCGCGTCGGCCACAAGTTCCTCGACTCGCCGGACGGTCGGCGGGTCAAGGTCCGGACCGCTCGGCGCTCGGGCGCCGAACTGACCCGGTGAGGCGAGAGATGAGCTACGTTCCGCGCCTGCGCGAGAAGTACGAGCGCGAGCTCCGGCCGGCCCTGATGCAGGAACTGGGGCTGGACAACCCGATGGCCGCGCCGTGCCTCAACAAGATCGTGATCAACATGGGCCTCGGCGAAGCCTCGCGCGACCCGAAGCTGTTGGAGGAGGCCGTCTCCGAACTGACGGAGATCGCCGGCCAGAAGCCGACCGTCCGCAAGGCCCGCAAGTCGATCGCCAACTTCAAGCTGCGCGAAGGGATGGTGGTCGGCGCCGCGGTGACTTTGCGCCGCGAGCGGATGTGGGAGTTCTTCGACCGGCTGGCCAATCTGGCGCTCCCCCGGATGCGCGACTTCCGCGGCGTTTCGGGGAAGGCGTTCGACGGGCGCGGCAACTACACGCTCGGGGTGAAGGAACAGGTGATCTTCCCCGAGATCAACGTCGCCAAGGTGAACAAGGCGATCGGGATGAACATCACGATCGTCACCTCGGCCCGGAACGACCGCGAGGCGAAGGCTCTTTTGACCCGCCTCGGCATGCCGTTCGCGCGCTAGGCGCGGGAGGGACGTCGAAATGGCGAGCAGCGCCAAGATGGCCGAGATGCACATGAAGCCCAAGTTCGCCTGCCGGCAGCACAATCGGTGCCGCCGCTGCGGACGGCCGCGGAGCTACATGCGCAAGTTCCAGCTTTGCCGCATCTGCTTCCGCGAGTTGAGTCTCGCCGGGTTCGTCCCGGGCGTGCGCAAGGCCAGCTGGTGAGATCGTGACGGGCGGGTTCGCGCCCGCCTCTTCGAGGACTGACGTATGTCGATGACCGATCCGATCGCGGACATGCTCACCCGGATCAGGAACTCTCTGATGGCCGGGCACGAGCGCGTCACGATGCCTTCTTCGCGGGTGAAGTGCGAGATCGCCCGCATCCTGCGCGAGGAGGGGTTCATCTCCGACTTCGCCCAGGAGGAAGACGACAAGCAGGGTCTGCTGCACCTCCAGCTCAAGTACGGGCCGCACGGCGAGCGCGTGATCACGGGCCTGGAGCGGGTGAGCAAGCCGGGGCGGCGCGTGTACGTGGGCGCGCAGGAAATCCCCGACGTGCTGGGCGGCATGGGCGTGACGATCCTCTCGACCTCGCGGGGGATCCTTGACGGGCGTTCCGCCCGCCGCATCGGAGTTGGCGGCGAGTGGATCTGCAACGTCTGGTAGGCGGGAGGAGCCAATGTCGCGCATCGGAAAGAAGCCGCTGCCGCTGCCCAAGGGCGTGACCGTGGGCGTCGGCCGGACCGAGGCCGAGGTCAAGGGACCGAAGGGCGTGCTGACGGTTCCCGTTCCGTACGGCATCAGCGTGCGGATCGAGGAGAACGTCGCGCACGTCGAGCGGAAGGACGACAGCAAGCCGCAGCGGGCGCTGCACGGGTTGACCCGGGCGCTGCTCGCGAACGCGGTTCACGGCGTGAGCGAAGGGTACGAGCGGGCGCTGCAGGTGGTCGGGACCGGCTACAAGGTCGAGCCCGCGCCGAAGGGCCTGACGCTCGCGCTCGGGTTCTCGCACCCGGTCGTCTTCGAGCTGCCGCAAGGCGTCGCCGCCCGCGTCGAGGACAAGAACACGACGATCGTCCTCGCCGGGATCGACAAGCAGCAGCTCGGCCAGGTGGCCGCGAACCTGCGGGCCATTCGGCCGCCCGACGCCTACAAGGGCAAGGGTATCCGCTACAAGGACGAGCAGATCGTGCTCAAGCCCGGCAAGGCGGCCGGCAAGTAAACGGGAGAGGGCGATGTATCCCCGCAAGGATCGCAAAGATGCGCGCCGTCAAGTGCGCGGTCGCGTGCGCGGCCGGGTCGAGGGCACGCCGGAGCGGCCGCGCTTGGCGGTTTACCGCAGCCTGAAGCACATCTACGTTCAGGCGATCGACGACGCGGCCGGCAAGACCGTCGCCGCGGCGTCGACGGCGGACAAGGAATGCCGGGCGCAGCTCGGCGGGCACGGCGGCAACGTCGCCGCGGCGCAGGTCGTCGGCAAGGCGATCGCGGCCCGGCTGTTGGCCGCGGGCGTGAAGTTGGCGGTGTTCGACCGCGGCGGCTACCGGTACCACGGGCGGATCAAGGCCCTGGCCGACGCCGCCCGCGAGGGCGGACTGCAGTTCTGAGCGGGCGGCGCCCAGCGGCGGACCATCCGTCCGGCGCGTGAGCGGAGGCGAACGTGGCTTTCGATCGAGATAGGGACCGGGATCGCGAGGGATCGGACCTCCGGGACCAAGTTGTCTTCATCAACCGCGTCACGAAGGTCGTGAAGGGCGGCAAGAACTTCTCCTTCTCCGCGCTCGTCGTCGTCGGCGACGGCAAGGGGCGGGTCGGCTTCGGCACGGGCAAGGCCAAGGAAGTGCCGGCGGCGATCGCCAAGGGCGTGGAAAAGGCCAAGCGGAGCATGATCCGCGTGGCGCTGAAGGGCGCGACGATTCCCCACGTCGTCGTCGGCCGTCACGGCGCCGGGCGCGTGCTGCTCAAGCCGGCCTCGCCGGGAACCGGCGTCATCGCCGGCGGCGCGGTCCGCGCGATCCTCGAGTCGCTCGGAGTGCAGGACGTGCTGACGAAGTGCCTCGGGACGCAGAACCCGCACAACGTCGTGCGCGCCGCCTTCGAAGGGCTGAAGCAGCTCAAGGACGTGCGCGAGGTGGCGAAGCTGCGCGGCGTGGCGGTCGAGACGCTCGATCCGAAGGCCGCGGCGGTGGTCGTGCCTCCGCCGGCCGTCGGGGGTGAAGCATGAGCGGCGAGGCGAAGCTGAAGATCGAGCAGTACAAGAGCGGCATCGCGACGCCGGAGACGCACAAGAAGATCCTGCGCGCGCTGGGCTTGGGGAAGATGCACCGCGTCGTCGAGCTGCCCGACCACCCGGGAGTGCGCGGGATGGTCGCCAAGATTCCGCACCTCGTGCGGATCATCGACGACGGCGCCGCCAAGTAAGCGGCCTTCGGAGGGAAGATCGATGAGGCTCCACGATATCGGCCCGGCGCCCGGCGCCACCAAGAAGCGCAAGCGCGTCGGCCGCGGGCCCGGCTCGGGGCACGGCGAGAAGTCCTGCCGCGGCGAGAACGGCCAGAAGTCCCGCTCCGGCTACTCCCGGCGCTGGGGATTCGAAGGCGGCCAGATGCCGCTGGTCCGGCGTCTGCCCAAGCGCGGCTTCACGAACATCTTCCGCGAGGAGTGCGCGGAGATCAACGTCGCGGCGCTGAAGGACTTCGCCGCCGGCTCGGTGGTCGACGCCGCCGCGCTCGTCGCGAAGGGTCTGGTCCGCAAGAAGCTCTCCTCGCGGATCAAGCTGCTCGGGCACGGCGAGATCGACGCCGCCCTGACGGTTCACGTCCACGCCGCCACCGCCGGCGCGCGCCGCAAGATCGAGGCCGCCGGAGGCAAGATCGAACTGATCGGCGCTCCGGCGGACGAGCAGCGATGATCGAAAGCATCCAGAACATTTGGCGCATCAAGGACTTGAGGCTGAGGGTGCTGTTCACCTTCGGCCTCTTGGCCATCTACCGCGTCGGCTCCTACGTGCCGATCCCGGGGATCAACCTCGAGGCGCTGAAGGGCTGGTTCGAGCAGAACCAGGGCTCGGTGTTCGGGCTCGTGGATCTGTTCACCGGCGGCAACCTGCAGAACCTGACGATCTTCGCCCTGGGCATCATGCCCTACATCTCGGCGTCGATCATTCTGCAGCTGCTCGCCGTGGTCTGGCCGTACCTCGAGCGCCTCCAGAAGGAAGGCGAGGTCGGGCGGCGCAAGATCAACCAGTGGACGCGCTACGGCACGATCATGCTCTCGATGATCCAGGGCGCGGGCATCTGCCTCTGGGTCAGCAAGATCCACACCGGCGACCAGGCCGTCGTGACGAACCCGGGGATCGGCTTCTTCCTGGTGACGATCCTCACCCTCACGACCGGCACCGCGTTCATCATGTGGCTCGGCGAGCAGATCACCGAGCGCGGCATCGGCAACGGCATCTCCCTGATCATCTTCGCCGGCATCGTCGCCCGCTTCCCGCACGCGGTGGTGAGCACGGCCCGCGAAGTCCTCACGGGGGAGAAGGGCCTGCTGCCGATGGTGCTGCTGGCCGTGGCGATGTTCGCCGTGGTCGCGGCGGTCGTCTTCGTCGAGCGCGCGCAGCGGCGGATCCCGATCCAGTACGCCAGCCGGGTGCAGGGCCGCCGGGTGATGCGCGGCCAGGCGACGTTCCTCCCGCTGCGCGTGAACACCGCCGGCGTCATCCCGGTCATCTTCGCGACCTCGCTGATGGTGCTGCCGGTGACGCTGCTGCGGCTGGTCTACGAGCGCTGGCCCAACGCCTCGCTCGGCGCGATCGACCGCCAGCTGCAGTACCACATGCCTTGGTACAACATCGTCTGCTTCCTGATGATCCTCGGGTTCTGCTACTTCTACACGGCGATCATCTTCAACCCGCAGGACACCGCCGAGAACATGAAGCGGGTCGGCGGGTTCATCCCCGGGGTGCGCCCCGGCAAGCCGACCGCCCAGCACATCAACAACGTGCTGACGCGGCTGACCTTCGCCGGCGCGATCTACCTCGGCGTGATCTGGCTGCTCCCGAACTTCCTGATGTACGGGTTCCAGCTGCACAACCTCGAGCCGGCCGCGGTGGGGCAGTTCTTCAACCGCCTCGTGCCGAAGATCCTGCTCGAAGGGCTGCAGGTGAAGTTCTACTTCGGCGGCACGTCGCTCCTGATCGTCGTCGGCGTCGCGATGGACACCGTCCAGCAGATCGAGTCCCAACTCGTGATGCGGCACTACGACGGGTTCCTCAAGAAGACGCGGATCAAGGGGCGGAGGGGCTGAGATGGCGCGTTTGGCGCTGTTCGGGCCCCCGGGCGCGGGGAAGGGGACGCAGGCGGCGCGGATCGTGGCCGCTCTGGGCGTCCCCCACGTCTCGACCGGGGACATGCTGCGGGCGGCCGTCCGCTCGGGTTCGGATCTCGGACGGCGCGTGAAGGAAGTGATGGACGCGGGGCATCTCGTTTCGGACGAGCTGATCGCGGACGTCGTCGCGGAGCGGCTCGCCCAGGCGGACGCCTCCCGCGGCTTCCTGCTCGACGGTTTCCCCCGGACGGTGCGCCAGATCAGCCTGCTCGACCGGATCCTCGGCGAGCGGAACCTCGACTGCGTCGTCCTGCTCGACGTTCCGGACCAGGTGGTCGAAGATCGGCTGCTCGGCCGGGCGACGAAGGGGGACGGAGGGGTCGTCCGCGCGGACGACAACCTCGAGACGATTCGGAAGCGGCTGGCCGTCTACCGCGAGGAGACGTTGCCGGTCGCCGCGGTCTACGACGGGCGCGGAGTTCTGGCTCGGGTGGACGGCGTCGGCACGGAGGAAGAGGTTTTCGCCCGCGTCGTCGCCGCGCTGCCGGCGGCGGGCGGCCGATGATCGCGCGTCGCAGTCCGGCCGAGATCGAGCGGATCGACCGGGCCTGCCGGCTGGTGCGGCAGGTGCTGGCGGAACTGGCCGCGGCGGCCCAGGAAGGCATCACCACGGCCGAACTGGACGAGATCGCGGAAAAATTGACCCTCGACGGGGGAGCGCGACCGGCGTTCAAGGGATACATGGGGTATCCTGCGTCGGTTTGCATCTCCGTCAACGAGGAGGTCATCCACGGCATCCCGGGCCCGCGGAAGTTGGAAGCGGGCGATCTGGTGAGCCTGGACTTCGGCGTTCTCCTCGACGGGTACTACGGAGACAGCGCGGTCACGACGGGCGTCGGCGCGCTGGATCCGGAGAGCGAACGGCTGTCCCGGGTGACGCGCGAATCGATGCTCCTGGGCATCGAGCAGGCGCGGGCCGGGAACCGGATCTCCGACATCGGCCACGCGGTGGAGAGCCACGCGCGGCCGGCCGGGTTCGGGGTCGTCCGGGACTACGTGGGGCACGGGATCGGGACGCGGATGCACGAAGAGCCGCAGATCCCGAACTACGGCCGTCCGGGGCACGGCCCCCGGATCGAGGAAGGGATGGTGCTGGCGATCGAGCCGATGATCACGGCGGGATCGGCGGCGTTGAAGGTGCTGCGCGACAACTGGACGGCGGTCACCCGGGACGGCTCCCGGGCGGCCCACTGGGAGCTGGTCGCGGCGGTCACCGCCGACGGGCCGAAGATCATGGGCGAGCCGGCGTGAAAGGCGAAGAGGTGCGGATTTGAGCAAGGAGGAGGCCATCCAAGTCGAGGCGACCGTGGACGAGACGTTGCCGAACGCAATGTTCCGGTTGAAGCTCGACAATGGCCACATGGTGCTGGCGCACATCTCCGGGCGGATGCGCAAGAACTTCATCCGCATCCTGCCGGGGGACCGCGTGCTGGTGGAGTTGTCCCCGTACGACCTGAACCGGGGACGGATCATTTACCGGTACAAGTGAGCGAGTCGCCCGGGCGACGCCCGGCGACGATGGCGTAGGTGGCACTGCCCACGCGAGGTGGACGATGAAAGTCAGGGCTTCGGTGCGGAAAATCTGCGACAAGTGCAAGATCGTCCGGCGCAAGGGGGTGGTCCGGGTGATTTGCGAGAACCCCAAGCACAAGCAGCGCCAGGGCTGAGCGGCCCGGCGGGAGATATAGAAACATGGCACGCATCGCCGGCGTGGATCTTCCCCTCAACAAGCGCATCGACGTGGCGCTGACCTACATCTACGGCATCGGCGCCGCACGCTCGGCGCGGATCCTCGCGACGGCCGACGTTCCGGTGGCCGTTCGCGTGAAGGATCTGACGGAAGAGCAGACGAAGAAGATCCGTCAGATCATCACGGACGAAGGCCGGGTGGAAGGCGACCTGCGCAAGAACACCCAGATGGACATCAAGCGGCTGATCGAAATCGGCTGCTACCGCGGCACGCGGCACCGCATGGGCCTGCCGGTCCGCGGCCAGCGCACCCACACCAACGCGCGGACGAAGAAGGGTCCGCGTATCGCGGTGGCGGGGAAGAAGAAGGTCAAGAAGTAAGAATCGAGC
Organism: bacterium; assembly: GCA_021372775.1. Lineage (NCBI taxonomy): Bacteria > bacterium. Next base: position 13,167 of record JAJFTU010000408.1, read on the forward strand.
CGCGCGGCGCGGGCCCTAAAGGGCGAAGCGCCGCGCGATCGCAGCCCCTCGAGGCGCCGGTCCGCCGGCGCCGAAAGGGCGTAGAACGCAGGACCCACCGCACCGGGACGGCCCGCGAGAGGCCTGTCCCGGCGCAACTGTTGTCGCGGGGACCCGCCGCAGGGGCGGGAACTCCGGCGCGTACCGCGCGCCCGGCCCGAACCACCAGTGGGCCGCGATGGACACCGGCCGGGGGAGGCCCCGGCGGAGAGCAACAATGGCGAAAGCGGCACCTAAGGGCAAGAAAGTCGTCAAGAAGCGGGAGAAGAAGAACATCCCGCACGGCGTCGCCCACATCGCGGCGACGTTCAACAACACGATCGTCTCCATCACCGATCCGATGGGGAACGTCGTCGCTTGGGCGAGCGCCGGCCGGGCCGGCTTCAAGGGCTCGCGCAAGGGGACGCCGTTCGCCGCGCAGATGGCCGCCAGCGCGGCCGTGGCCGCGGCGAAGGAACATGGTCTGCGCACGGTCGACGTCCGGGTGCAGGGGCCGGGCGCGGGACGCGAGTCGTCGATCCGCGCTCTCGCCGCCGCGGGCCTCGAGGTCCGCTCGATCAAGGACGTCACCCCCATTCCGCACAACGGTTGCCGCCCTCCCAAGCGGCGCCGCGTGTAAGGGAAGGAGCCGACCATGGGACGCTACATCGGGCCGGCCTGCCGGCTCTGCCGCCGCGAAGGGACGCAGCTCTTCCTCAAGGGGGAGCGCTGCTTCAAGGACAAGTGCGCCGTCAAGCGCCGCAACTACGCCCCGGGCCAGCACGGCAAGCGCCGCGTGAAGCTGCAGGGCTACGGCCTGCAGCTGCGCGAAAAGCAGAAGGTCAAGCGGATCTACGGCGTTCTCGAGCGCCAGTTCCGCCTCTACTTCCAGCGCGCCTCCGCCCGCAAGGGCGTGACGGGCGAGAACCTGCTCGCCTTCCTCGAGCGCCGTCTGGACAACGTCGTGTACCGGCTGGGCTTCGCCGCCTCGCGGACGCAGGCCCGTCAGCTGGTCAACCACGGGCACTTCACCGTCAACGGCCGCAAGGTCGACGTCGCCTCGTTCACCGTGCGCAAGGGCGACGTCGTCGAGCTGCGCGCCGGCAGCCGCAAGAACGCGACGCTGCAGGCCAACCTGGACACCGCGCAGGGGCGCGGGATCCCGGGCTGGCTGGCGCTCGACGCGGCCGCCTTCCGCGGGACGGTGGCGGCGCTGCCGCGGCGCGACGACATCCAGATGCCGATTCAGGAAAACCTGATCGTCGAGCTGTACTCCAAGTAAGCCGGCGCCGGCGCCCCGCGCCGCCGCACGACGGCGCGCGGCGGGCCTCTCGGAGGGTTGAAGCATGGAGAAAGGCTTTCAAAAGCCGAAGTTCCTCGAGGCGGACAAGGGCAACACCGCCACGTACGGCAAGTTCACCGCCCAGCCGTACGAACGCGGCTTCGGCACGACGATCGGCAACGCGCTGCGGCGGATCCTGCTCTCCTCGATCGAGGGGGCGGCGATCACGGCCGTCAAGATCGAAGGCGTGCTGCACGAGTTCTCGTCGATTCCCGGCTGCACCGAGGACGTCACCGACGTCATTCTCAATCTCAAGCGGGTGCCGGTGAAGCTGCACTCGCCGCGGACGGAGACGGTGCGGCTGGCGGCGCGCGGCCCGAAGGTCGTCGTCGCCGGCGACATCGCGGCCGGCTCGAACGTCGAGATCCTCGACCCGTCGGCGGTCATCGCCACCCTCTCCGACGAAGGGGCGGTGGAGATGGAGCTCCGGATCAAGCCGGGGCGCGGCTACGTTCCGGCCGACCAGAACATGGACGACGACTTGGCGCTGGGGTACATCCCGATCGACTCCGTGCACTCCCCGGTGCTCAAGGTGAACTACTCGGTCGATCCGGCCCGCGTGGGCCGCTCGACCGACTACGACAAGCTGACCCTCGAGGTCTGGACCGACGGCTCGATCGCTCCGCAGGAGGCCGTCGCCACCGCGGCGAAGCTGCTCAAGGACCACCTCTCGATCTACATCACCTTCGCCGAGCAGGTTTCGGAAGAGGCGGAAGTGGTGGACACCGAGGACGATCGGGTCCGCGAGTACCTCGACCGCTCGATCGACGAGTTGGAGCTGTCCGTCCGGTCCTACAACTGCCTCAAGAACGCGGGCATCGAAAGCGTCCGCGACCTGGTGCAGCGGACCGAGCCCGAGCTGCTCAAGACCAAGAACTTCGGCCGCAAGTCGCTCAACGAGATCAAGGAGCTGCTGGCCGACATGAAGTTGTCCCTGGGCATGCGCGTCGGCGGCCGTGGCGCCGCCCGGCCGGCGTGACGGCCCGGGAACGGAAGACGAGGCGTCTATGAATCACCGCGTCGGTTACCGCAAACTCGGCCGCAAGTCCGAGCACCGCATCGCCACGTTGCGCAATCTGGCGTGCGCGCTCATCGAGAACGAGCGGATCGAGACGACCCTGTTCAAGGCGAAGGACCTGCGCTCCTTCGCCGAGCGGCTGATCACGCGCGCGCGGCAGGACTCCGTCCACGCCCGCCGCGTCGTGGCCCGGGACATCCACGACCGGGAGATCGTCCAGCGGCTCTTCAACGACGTCGCCCCGCGGTTCATCGACCGCCCGGGCGGCTACACCCGCATCCTGCGCACCGCCCCCCGCAAGGGGGACAACGCGGAGATGGCCATCATCGAGCTCGTCGTCCGCAAGGACGCCGGCAAGAAGAAGGCCGCTCCGGCGAAGGAAGCGAAGGCGGACAAGAAGGCCCCCGAGGCCAAGCCCGCCGAGCCGAAGTCCGAGGCGGCCGCGGAGTAGCGCGTCCCGCCGGTTCGATCGACGAAGAGGGCGGCCTTCGGGCCGCCCTTTTTCGTGCGGCGCGGACGGCGACGCGGCACCCGCCGGTGCGCTACGATGGCGGCCGGCGGCTCGGGGGAAGTCCCGCTCGCCCAGGGGGAAGACGATGCGCAAGGGGGTCCGTTCGGCGGCGTGGGCCGCGATCGCTGTCTTTGTCGCGGGCGCGTGTTCGGCGGCCGCCGCGTCGCTGTCGATTCCGGAACACGGCGCGCTGCGGCTGACGCCGCCCGCGGAGTGGAAGGAAGCGGCGGTCGAAACGCCGGCGGGCGCTCCGCCGACGATCGCGTTCCGCCGCGACGGGGATGTCCGCGGGGCGCTGATGGTTTCGGTTCTCTGGAATGCCGTCGACGTTCCGAGGTTCGTCTCGGCGGAGGAACTGCGGGAGATCTGCCTTCGCGCCCGGACGCCGCTCCAAGGCGGGACGGTGGAGAAGGACCTGCCGCTGCAGCCGCTCGAGGGGCCGCAGGCGAAGGGCTTCTACTTCGAGGCGACCGACAAGAACTACGTCGCGCCGGCCGGGAAGCCGCGCCCCGACGACTATCCGACGCTGGTCCACGGCGAGCTCTTGGTCGGGCCCGCGATCGCCAGCTTCACGATCCTGACGGACCTCAAGGGAAACGTCGCCGAGGTCGAGGCGCTGGCCGCGATCCGCGCGGCGACCTTCGAGCCGGGCGGCGACGCGGCGCCGTCCGCGGAGATCGACGGCGCGGGCGTCTCTCTGCGGCTCGACCTGAGCGGCTTCGCGAGGACGGAAGGGGAGAAGCACATCCGCGACGCCTACTACAGCCTCGGGTTCTTCGTCCGCGAAGAGTCGGGGCTGAATCTGTCGATCCTCGTGGACGACAAGGGCGACATGGAATTCGCCGACCTGGAGCGGGCCGGCGTCGCGCAGAGCCGCGGCTACCTGAAGTTCCGCGCCGGGGGGAAGGTCGAGTCGGAAGCGGTGGACGAGCCGAAGGGGTTCCTCGTCGGTTTCCCGTCCGAGCTGAGCCGCGCGGACGCGGCGGGGCACTTCCTCCAGCAGTGGTACTTCGAGACGTTTCATCAGGGGAAGTGGCTCGAGCTCCACTTCTCGAAGGTCTCGAAGGACGGCGAGGACCTGGCGCCGACGAAGGCCGAGGTGCTGCGGATCGTCCGCTCGCTGCGGGACCCGCGGCGGGCGTCCGACTAGGCGCTCAGGCGGAGACCTCGCCGGCGAGCGGGACGAGGAGGCGGGCCTTGACGCGCCGCGGGTCCCGTTCGCTGCCGAGGAGGTACATCAGCTTCACGGCGGCGGCTTCGGTGGTCATGTCGCCGGCGCCGACCGCGCCGGCTTCGGCGGCGAGGCGGCCGCCGGCGTAGAGCGAGAGGTCCACGCCGCCGTGCGAGGACTGCGAGCCGACGGCGACGACGACGCCGGCCTCGTCGAGGGCGCGGATCGCGTCCGCGACGCCGCGGTCCACGACCGGCAGGTTGCCGACGCCGAACGCCTGCAGCAGCACCGCCCGCACCCCCGCGCCGGCCATCGCGGCCAGCGGCGCGGCCGGCTGGCCGGGGAGGAGGCGCACGGCGACGACGCGCCGGTCGAACGCGCCCTCGACGCGGGCGACCGTCTCCGGCCGCCGCGCGGGGACGTTGAGGCGCACGCCGGTGCCGACCTCGGCCAGCGGCGGGAAGTTGGGCGACGTGTAGGCGGCGTAGGCGAAGGAGCTGCGCTTCGTCGTCCGGTTGCCGCGGAGGAGCATCCCGTCGAAGTAGATCGCGACCTCGGGGACCGGGCGCGTCGCGAGGTCGATCGCGCCGACCAGATTGGCCCGCGCGTCGGAGCGCGCGTCGGCCAGCGGCCGCTGCGAACCGGTCAGCACGACCGGCTTCGGCAGGTCGCGCAGCAGGAACGACAGCGCGGAGGCGGTGTAGGCCATCGCGTCGGTCCCGTGCGTCACGACGACCCCGTCGTAGTCGCCGATCCGGGCGGCGATCTCGTTCGCCAAGGCGACCCAGTGGTCCGGCGTGACGTCGGACGAGTCGATGTTGCAGAAGACGCTCGCCTCGAGCTCGGCGATCTGCGCGGCCTCGGGAACGTGCTCGAGGATCGCGGCCGAAAACTCCCCGGGGGCGAGGGCGAGGTCCGGCTGGCGCGGGGTCATGCCCAGCGTGCCGCCGGTGTTGAGGACGAGGACGCGCGGTTTCATGGCGCCGCATTCTCGCGCGGGCCGGGAGAAATTTCGACCCTCCCGGCGGAGACGCGGGTACACTCCGCGCTCGGACGCCGGCCGGGCGCCGGCGCGGGAGGCGCGATGCCGCGGCGGACGGACGTTCACAAGGTCGTGGTGGTCGGCTCCGGGCCGATCGTCATCGGTCAGGCCTGCGAGTTCGACTACTCCGGAACGCAGGCGGTCAAGGCGCTGCGCGAGGAAGGGGTCGAGGTCGTCCTCGTCAACTCCAACCCGGCGACGATCATGACCGACCCCGAGGCGGCCGACCGCACCTACGTCGAGCCGCTCGACCGCGCGGCCCTCGCGCGGATCCTCGAGCGGGAAGGGCCGTGCCACCTCCTGCCGACGGTCGGCGGCCAGACCGCGCTCAACCTCGCCGTCGAGCTGGAGCGCGCCGGGGATCTGGCCCGCACCGGGACGAAGCTGCTCGGCGTCTCGATCGAGGCGGTCGAGACCTGCGAGAACCGCGAGCGGTTCCGCGAGGCGGTGGAGCGGATCGGGCTGGAGATGCCGCGCGGCGGCTTCGCGCGGCGCGCCGAGGAGGCGGAGCGGATCCGCGCCGATCTCGGCTCGTTCCCCGTCGTCGTGCGCCCGAGCTACACGCTCGGCGGCGCCGGCGGCGGGATCGCCTGGAACGCGGAGGAGTTCCGCGAGGTCGTCGCCCGCGGCCTCGACCTCTCGCCGATCCACCAGGTGCTGGTCGAGGAGTCGGTCGTCGGCTGGAAGGAGTACGAGCTCGAGGTGATGCGCGACGGCGCCGACAACGTCGTCGTCGTCTGCTCGATCGAGAACGTGGACGCGATGGGGGTGCACACCGGCGACTCGGTCACCGTCGCGCCGGCGCAGACCCTCACCGACCGCGAGTACCAGCGGATGCGCGACGCGGCGCTGGCGATCATCCGCGAGGTCGGCGTGGAGACCGGCGGGAGCAACATCCAGTTCGCCGTGGACCCGGCGACCGGGCGGCTGCTCGTCGTGGAGATGAACCCGCGCGTCTCCCGCTCCTCGGCCCTCGCCTCGAAGGCGACCGGCTTCGCGATCGCGCGGATCGCCGCCAAGCTGGCGATCGGCTACACGCTCGACGAGCTGACCAACGACATCACCAGGCGCACCAAGGCGGCCTTCGAGCCGTCGCTCGACTACGTCGTCGTCAAGGTCCCGCGCTGGGCCTTCGAGAAGTTCCCCCACGCCTCGACCGCCCTCGGCACGCAGATGAAGTCGGTCGGCGAGGCGATGGCGATCGGCCGCGCCTTCCCCGAGGCGCTGCAGAAGGCGCTGCGCAGCCTCGAGAACGGCCGCTTCGGCTTCGGCGGCGACGCGGGGCCCGTGGCGGTGGACCGGCTGATCCACGAGAAGCTGGCCACGCCGCACTGGCGGCGGCTGGAGAACGTCCGCCAGGCGCTGCTCGCCGGCTGGAGCGTGGAACGCGTGGCGCAGGCGACGCGGATCGACCCGTGGTTCGTCGCGCGCCTCGACGAGATCGTGCGGGCCGAGGGGCGGCTGCGCGCCTTCGACCTGCCGGGGCTGCCGACCGACATGCTGCGCGACGCGAAGCGGCTCGGCTTCTCCGACCGCCAACTCGCCGCGCTGCTCGGCTCGGACGAGGAGGCGGTGCGCGCGCGGCGGATCGCCGCGGGGGTGCGCCCGGTCTACAAGCGGGTGGACACCTGCGCGGCGGAGTTCGAGGCCGAGACGCCGTACCTCTACTCGACCTACGAGGACGAGTGCGAGGCGGCGCCGACCGAGCGCCGCAAGGTGCTGATCCTCGGCTCGGGGCCGAACCGGATCGGGCAGGGGATCGAGTTCGACTACTGCTGCTGCCACGCCTCGTACGCCCTCCGCGAGGAGGGGATCGAGTCGGTGATGCTCAACTGCAACCCCGAGACCGTCTCGACCGACTACGACACCTCCGACCGGCTCTACTTCGAGCCGCTGACGCTCGAGGACGTGCTGGAGGTCGTGGACAAGGAAAAGCCGGACGGGGTGATCGTGCAGTTCGGCGGGCAGACGCCGCTGTCGCTGGCGATGCCGCTGCTGCGGCGCGGCGTGAAGATCCTCGGCACCTCGCCGGAGAGCATCGACCTCGCCGAGGACCGGCGGCGGTTCGGCGCGCTCCTCGCCCAGCTCGGCGTGGACGCGCCGCGCTGGGGCACGGCGCGCAGCTTCGAGGAGGCGCGGCGCGCGGCGCGCGAGATCGGCTTCCCGCTGCTCGTGCGGCCGTCGTACGTGCTCGGCGGGCGGGCGATGTTCGTCTGCTGGGACGAGGACTCGCTGGAGTCGATGATGAAGCAGGCGGTCGCGGCCTCGCCGGAGCACCCGGTGCTGCTCGACCGCTTCCTCGAGGACGCCTTCGAGCTCGACGTGGACGCGCTCTGCGACGGCGAGGACGTCGTCGTCGTCGCGGTGATGCAGCACATCGAGTTGGCCGGGATCCACTCCGGCGACAGCGCCTGCGTGCTGCCGCCGTACCACCGGGCGGTGCGGGAGCTAGAGGACGACGTCCGCGCGCTGACGCGGCGGCTCGCGCTGGCGCTCGGCGTGCGGGGGCTGGTGAACATCCAGTTCGCGATCCAGAACGGGAAGATCTTCGTGCTCGAGGTCAACCCCCGCGCCTCGCGCACGGTGCCGTTCGTGGCCAAGGCGACGGGGCTGCCGCTGGCGCGGATCGCGACGAAGGTGATGCTCGGCCGGAAGCTGCGCGAGCTCGGCGTCGTCGAGCCGCCGCGCTCGCCGCTCGTCGCGATCAAGCGCCCGGTCTTCCCCTTCGTCCGCTTCCCCGGCGAGGACCCGATCCTCGGGCCGGAGATGAAGTCCACGGGGGAGGTGATGGGGCTCGGCGCGACGTTCGGCGAGGCGCTGCTCAAGTCGTACCGCGGCGCGGGGACCGAGCTGCCGACCTCGGGGACGGCGTTCCTCTCGGTGCACGACCGGGACAAGGAGGCGCTGCCGCCGGTCGCCGCGGCGCTCGCGCAGGCCGGCTTCGCGCTCGTCGCGACGGCGGGCACGGCCGACTTCCTGCGCCGGCGCGGCCTCACGGTGCGCAAGATCTTCAAGGTCAACGAGGGGCGGCCGCACGTCGTGGACGCGATGCTCTCCGGCGAGATCCAGCTGGTGATCAACACGCCGCTCGGCGCGCCGTCGTTCTACGACGAGCGGGCGATCCGGCTGACCGCGCTCGAACGGCGGATCCCGCTGATCACGACCCTTTCCGGCGCCGCCGCGGCGGTCGAGGGGATCAAGGCGCGCGGCGGCGCGGAGACGGTTCGCGCGCTGCAGGAGATCCCGCGCGCCTGAGCGGCCCGCGCGCCGGGCGACGGCCGCCCGGCGCGGTCAGCGTCCCGCGAGAAGCAGGTCGCGGCGCGCGAGCATCGCGTCGATCTGCGCCGCGCTGAGCGCGTCGCCGACCGACGCGAGGAGCGCCTTCCGCTCCAGCGAGGCCATCCCGGCCCGCAGCGCCGGCGAGATCTCGAGCTGGCGCCCCTCGAGCGCGACGGGACGGGAGTGATGCAGCCGGAAGGCGCGGCTGTGGTCGATCAGGTGCATCTCCCAGTCGTCGGTGGTGTAGAGGACGTTCGTCGCGTTGCGGTCCGTGTTGTAGATCAGGGCGTCGAAGACCCGCATCGCGTCGAGCTCCGCCTCGTGCCGCTCCGGATCGTCCGTCTCCAGCTTCTCGACCAGCCGCGTCTCCTCGTTGATCGCCCGCTCGATCCAGAGCTGCAGCGAGCCGGCCTTGCCGTCGATCGTCCGCTCGACGGTCGCCGGCACGAGCCCCATCCCGATCGCGCGGTCGATCCGGTAGGCGGCGATCTCGTGCGCGTAGCGGTCGGTGAAGGTGAGCTCGCGCTCCTCGGCCTTCACGTTGCCGGTGAGCGTCTGGTTGATCGTCTTGAAGATCGCGCGGCGCACGACGTTCCCTTCGCGCAGCGTCACGCGCTGCGGGTGGGTCACCCCTTCGCCGACGTCCTCGATCTTGACCACCTCGGCCGCGCGCAGGAACCGCTCGGCCTCGGCGTCCGCGGCGGCGTCGATCCGCCCCTTCTCCGGCCGGTCGTCCGGCTCGACCGCGAGCGGCGCGTACTTCCGCTCCTCGAGGCCGTAGGCGCGCGCCTCGTCGCCGCGGATCTCGAGCAGCGCCGGCCGGCCGCGGAAGACCTTCGTCAGCAGGCTCTCGTCGAGCCGCAGCAGCCGTCCGCCGAACCGCGAGACGACGGCGTGCCCCGGCGTGGCCGCGTGGCCGACGACGAGCCGCTTGCCGCCGCAGCGGGCGAGCGAGCGCTCGACCGCGGGCAGCGCCTCGCGCGCGAGGCGGCGCGCGGGGCCGGCGTCGGACTGCGGGCCGTCGGGGCGGAGCGCGAGCATCTCGGCGCCGGCGCGGAACGCGGCGAGCGTCGCGGCGAGTTTCGGATCGTCCGCCCCCGCCTTCGCCGCGCGCTCGTCGGCCGCGGAGAACCCCCCGTAGAAGTCGGTCTCTGGTTCGAGCAGCCCCCGCGCGAGGAGCTCCTTGCGCGCGAGGAGGTAGCCGCGGAGCTCCGCGCCGATCCGCGCGCTCAGGACGTCCGGAGCGGCGCCGCTCTCCGCGCCGGAGAGTCCGGCGTGGACGAAGCAGACGTCGTCGATCCGCACGGCGGACGGACGGCCCAGGAGCCACCTGCCGTAGACGCCGTCGACGTCGAACGCCGCGCGGCGCCCGAAGAAGCCGACCGGGTGGCGCCGCTCGAAGGCCGCGACGTAGCGGTCGGCGAGGCGTCCGCGGGCCTGCGCGGCGACGCGGTACCGCTTAAGCGCCGCCGCGCGCGCGCCTTGCGGCTCGTCGGCGGCGAAGGCGGCGAAGCCGGCGGGGGAGACCCGCCGGTAATGGCCGAGAAGGTTGAAGACCTCTTCCTGTCCGAGCAGGACGACGACCCGTCCTCCGGCCGCGGCGGCTTGGGCTTCGAGCCGCATCAGCATGTCGAGCGTCGCCCGCTCCCCCTCGCCGTGGCCGAGCAGGTCCCCGAGCATCACGAGCCGCGCGTCGCCGCCGCGCCAGTTCCGCCGCTCGTCGATCAGCCCCGCGCCCTGCAGCAGCTCCGTCAGCGTGCGGTCGGCGCCGTGGACGCCGCCGACGGCGACGATCCGCGCCCGTCCGGCCGGCGCCGACGCCGGGTCGGCGGGGCTCGCGGCGGGCGGGGCGGCGACCGCGCCGGGCAGCGCGGCGAGCGCGGCCGCGGCGGCGGCGAGGGTCGAGGCGAAGCCTGATTTCATCGAAGGAGCCTCCGCGGGGCGCGCCGGACGCGCCGTCTCAGGGCGATTCTACCGGCCGCGCAAGCCGCACTTGGCTAAATCCGTGGTCGCCGTAAGTTTGTGGCGAGTCGTCGAGAGGAGGCGCGCCATGTTCTTCAATATCTCGCGTCCGGACGTCTGGGTGGCCACCTTTGAAGATCGGGCCGGGGCGCTCGCCTCCAAGCTGGAAGGCCTCGCCAAGGCCGGCGCCAACTTGGAGTTCATCATTTCGCGCCGGACGAGCAACCCGCCGGGGTGCGGCATCGTCTTCGTCACGCCGCTCAGCGGCGAGGCCCAGATGCGCGCCGCGGCGGAGGCGGGGTTCCACCGGTCCGAGAAGGTCGCCTCGCTGCGCGTCGAGGCGCCCGACCAGCCGGGCTTGGGCTACTTGGTGGCCCGCGCCCTCGGCGCGGCCGGGATCGACGTCCGCGGCGTCTCCGCGGCCGTGCTCGGCGGGCGGGTGACGATGTTCCTCGCCTTCGACTCGCCGGCCGACGCGGAGCGGGCGGTCGTCCGCCTCAACGCCCCGCTCTGACGCCCGGCGTTCCTCACGGCTCGTCCTGGGGGGAGACGACGATCCTGTTCGCCGCGGCCTCGCGGGCGAAGGCGACGATCGCATCCGCGCGCTCCTGCGGCATCTCGTCGAAGCGCACGCCGATTCCGGGCATCGAATACGGGTCGCCCCAGGGGACGACCCGGCGGACGACGCCCGCGATCGGCGCCGCGCCCGCGACGTCGGGCAGGACGAACGTCGCGCGCTCTCCCGCCTCCCACGGCTCGACGCAGTAGAGGAAGCAGCCGGAGAGGGAGACGTCCACGACGACCGTCTTCGAGGCCGAGGCGGCGTCGAAGGCCGGCCCGCGGCAGAGGAGGGCGGGGAGCGACGCCGCGATCCGCGCCTCCGAGCGCAGTTTCCGCGCGCGGAAGACGGCGCAGTCCCGCGCGACGAACGTGCCGAGGCCGCCGAGTTCCCCTTCGGTCTTGCCGAAGTAGAGCGCGAACGCCTTGCCGGCGGCGGCGTCCCACCGCACGCGGACGACCGGATAGAGATCGACGAGATGCCGGATGATCCCCTTGCCGATCCGGTCGGCGGCGACGAGGGTCGGCACGTCGAGCGCCAGCCCGTTGACCGGCTCGCGGAACAGCGTCTCCCGCATCTCGACCGGGTTCGCCGCCGTCAGGCAGGCCGCGCCGCACGCCTCGATCTCCGCGCGCAGCGCGTCGCAGGCCGGTCCCGGCCGAGCCATCAGGATCAGGCGGACGTCCCGCATGCGGCCTCGCGGCAATTTCCCCGGTCGAAGATAAAGTGCCTTTCGGCGGCCCGCGCGACAACACGCGCGCGCCGTCGCGGACGCGTCCGCCGCGGAAAGTGCGAGATCGGACGACGCCGCGCGCCGATCAGTCGCCGAAGACGGCGACGCGTCCCCTCGGCCGAAGGGACGCGTCGTCCGCCGTCCGGGACTCAGGGGTTCCGCAGGTCCACTTCGCGGACCCAGACGCCGCCGCTCGACGCGGCCCGCCCGGCGAGGCGCGAGGCCAGTTCGGCGAAGCGGCTGCGCCGCGCGGCCGGCGACGCCCCCTCGGCCGGCAGCGCGCCGAGACCGCCCAGACCGCGGAACCGTTCCGCGGCGGAACGGGTCATCGCCAGCGCGATCGTCGGCTCGTCCTCGCGCGGCCGCGCCATCGCGGCCGTTTCCTTCTCGAACTCGGTCCAGCGTTCGCGGCTGGCGACGATCAGCATCCGCTCCGTGCCCCCGGCGCTGGTGACCTTCCAGGCGACCGGCTCGCCCGGCGTTCCGTCGGGCCCTCTGACCGGGCCGGGGAGGACGTGCGGCCCGGCGGGGAGCGGGTTGCCGAGGACCGCGCCGGCCAGCGGGAAGAGGAGGAACGAGTCGCCGGCGGCGTCGATGTCCACGACGTAGAGGTGGACCGGCGCGGAGGCCTTGAACTCCATCGTGATCAGGTCGCCGAGCGAGAGCTGCGCCCCCGGCAGGAGCGCCTGGCGGGCGCCTGAGGCGTCGGTGCGGAAGAAGGTCGCCTCGGCCGTGAAGTCGGCCGCCGCGGCCCCGAGCAGCTCCTTGACCGAAGGGAGGGCCCCTGTCGCGGCCGGCGCGGCGGCGGACGACGC